>JBARDR010000242.1:0-4664 GCA_049795335.1 Gelidibacter sp.
AAACAAACTACTGTCATTAATACTAAAAAGATTGAAAATGTACTCATTACTAATTATTATTTTGTTGTAAAATCTTTATATCTGAAATTCGGTCTGCAAAGAAACTACTTTTTTCTGGATATTTCAAAATTAAAATCCTATAAGATTGAATTGCTTTGTCATAATTTTTTTGCTCTAAATAGATCCTTGCCAATGTCTCGGTCATCAAGCTATCATTCTGTACCAATTTGGTTTGTGCCAGATTGAATGAAGGTGTCGTTTCTTTAACAGGAGAAATTTTGGGATTGGAGGATATAAATTTGTCTATTAAGTCAAACTTTTTTTCCAGTGGCGCTTCTTCTTTAGGTTCCTGAATTTGTATTTCAGGTAATGTTTCTTCTGTTTCAATCGTTTCTTCAGCTGCTCTTTGAATCGGCTTAAAACTTGTAATCTTTAACCATTCTGTAAACGAACGGGTTTCATTTTTATTGAAATCTAAAGGTTTGCCTATTTTTAATTGTTCTTCAGGAGATGGTTGAATGTTTTTGATATCCACCTCAATTATAGATACGCTTGGTTCCTCTTTAATACTGTTTTCAATGAGTGCTTTTCTCTCAAATAATCCTGGATCGAAAACGCCCTCACTTTCTTTAATATGTTGGTTTAATGCCTCATCAATCAGCATCTTTTTATTAACAGTAATATCATCGGCATCCTTAACCTCAATAGCTTTTAAAAGTTCTGTGTTTTGTTTGATGAGTTTTGAAATCTCATTTTGATTGAAAGCTTCTGAAGTTATAAAATCAAATAAAATACTTCGGTCCGTTGTATAGGCAGCAGTAACCCTGAGTTCTTGGTTGTATTTAAAACTTTCTTTGGTTTTTAATCCTTTTAAATGCAATGCGCGAGCCGCTTGAAAATAAGGATAACGGACAACAATCTCACCAACCGATGCGGTTTGGTCAGAAGTCAATTGCTCTGGATAGGTGAGTAGATATGTAAAGTCCTGTTTGTTCACGTTATGAAATTACCATTTTGCTAAGGTAGCGTTCAAAATATCCTGTGTAATCCGTTCAAAAATCTCCTCTATGGCGGCATCCTTTTGGGCTCCTACTAATTGCGCAGTTCCGGGGTAATCATAAAAGAATGAAAACTGTTGATTAAGATCGCCGTCAGGATTGTTTTTATCATAAAAACGAACCCGTACGCCAATGGTCAAACGGTTTTGTGCTGCGGTATTATCTGCTGTTGCTGTGGTCGGAGAAATACGATACTCTGTTATTTCACCTTCATAAGTAATGTCTCCACCAGAAGTTACCAATTGTAAACTGGTTTGATTTTGGATGATATCAGCTAGAGCATTTGTAAATGTACGCTCCAAACCAGGTTCAATCAGCGGCGCATCATTTTGAAAATAATTAACTTGATAGGTTCTGGTTCCCGCTGGAACGGTAATTCCTGTGAATTTATAATAGCCACAGCCTGAAAATAGGCTTAGACTAAAAAGGAATGCTAAAATTTTTAATTTCTTCACTTGTGTTTTTTTGAGCAATGTTTTATTACAAATCGAATTGTTTAATTTTTCGATATAAGGTGCGCTCGCTGATACCGAGTTCAGCGGCTGCCAATTTACGTTTTCCTTGGTGGCGCTCCAATGATTTTTTTATCAATTCGAGTTCCTTGTCATGTAACGATAGCGTTTCCTCTTCCTCAACTTCTTCGGCAAAATGGTATTTGTCAGTGTTATCGACAATGGAATCTGAAAGTTGACTCATTTTTTCGGGAATGGACAAGACTTCTAAATCTTCGATGGTGTCTTCGTAATCCTCGGCATCGTCATCACCATAAATTTTTTGGATCAAACCTTCATTTTTCTCTTGCACCTCATTGGCGTTTCCATTTTTCATGAGCTCCATAGTGAGTTTCTTCAAGTCGTTCAAGTCGCTTTTCATGTCAAAAAGCACTTTGTAGAGAATCTCACGTTCGCTGCTAAAATCGCTATCACTTTTTGAATTTTTAATTATTGCAGGAAGATTATCGCCTTGACTAGGTAAGTATCCTTTTAAGGTTGCAGCACTAATAGTCCTGGTGTGTTCTAATACAGATATTTGCTCTGCAGCATTACGCAACTGCCTAATATTTCCGTTCCATCGATGTTTTAAAAGGACGTCAACCGCTTCATCAGTTAATTTTATGGTGGGCATTTTATATTTCAGGGCAAAATCGCTGGCAAATTTGCGGAATAACAGATGGATATCGTCCTTGCGCTCTCGCAGCGGTGGCAAATGAATTTCAATGGTACTTAATCTATAATAAAGATCTTCTCGAAACTTTTCTTTTTTGATGGCCTCAAACATATTCACGTTGGTGGCCGCTACAATTCGGACATCTGTTTTTTGGACTTTACTGGACCCTACTTTTATAAATTCGCCATTTTCCAAAACACGTAACAAGCGTACTTGCGTGGTAAGTGGAAGTTCGCCAACTTCATCTAAAAAAATAGTACCGCCATCGGCCACTTCGAAATAACCTTCACGCGTATTGGTCGCACCTGTAAATGATCCTTTTTCATGACCAAAAAGTTCACTATCAATGGTGCCTTCCGGAATGGCGCCGCAGTTTACGGCAATATATTTACCGTGTTTGCGATGGGATAGTTGATGGATAATTTTTGGAATGCTTTCTTTACCGACACCACTTTCTCCAGTTACCAAAACCGAAATATCCGTTGGGGCAACCTGAATGGCTTTTTCTATAGACCGGTTGAGCTTGGGGTCATTCCCAATAATTCCGAAACGTTGTTTTATGGCTTGAATTGATTCCATTTTAAGTTTAAAAGTTAAGAATTAAGAGTTAGTATTTGTGTGGTTTAGAATACTATCAAAGGTTGATTTCTCTTAGTCATTATTAAATGATGGCATACTCAATGGCTTCTCCAATTAAAGTGGCACTGGTGCAATCTGTAATACGGACATTTACCAAGTCGCCAATTTTATAGTTTGCTTTTGGGAAAACGGCCACAACATTTTGTGAGGTTCTTCCGGACCATTCCTGGTCTGATTTTTTAGATTCGCGTTCCACCAAAACTTCCACTGTGGTGCCTACATAGGCTTTAGTTCTGAATTCGCTATGTTGTCTTTGCAATTGGACAATCTCATCCAAACGTCGTTTTTTCACTTCTTCAGGAACATCATCTTCCAATTTACGCTCGGCTAAAGTTCCAGGACGTTCAGAATAGGTAAACATATATCCGAAGTTATATTTCACATATTCCATTAAACTTAACGTATCCTGATGGTCGGCTTCAGTTTCTGTTGGAAAACCTGAAATCATATCCTGAGAAATGGAACAGGTAGGAAGAATGCGTCTGATATTATCAATCAATGCGAAATATTCTTCACGCGTATGCAAACGATTCATTTCCTTAAGAATGCGATTGCTGCCGCTTTGCACTGGCAAGTGAATATGCTTACAGATATTTTTATATTTCGCCATTGTTTCAATCACGTCCAAAGTCAAATCCTGTGGATTGGAAGTTGAAAAGCGAATGCGCA
Organism: Gelidibacter sp.; assembly: GCA_049795335.1. Lineage (GTDB taxonomy): Bacteria > Bacteroidota > Bacteroidia > Flavobacteriales > Flavobacteriaceae > Gelidibacter. The sequence continues at coordinate 3,534 of JBARDR010000242.1, forward strand.
TTTTTGGATAGGCTTTCGCACATAATTCCAATAAATTGGAAAAATTGACTGCCGTCGCTTTTTGCATGTCGCTGGCTTTGTCGAAATCTTTTTTCAGTCCGCCGCCATACCATAAATAGCTATCCACGTTTTGACCCAATAAGGTGATTTCTTTAAAGCCTCTGCTCCAAAGGTCCTTGACTTCTTCTAAAATACTTTGCGGATCACGGCTGCGTTCTCGTCCGCGGGTAAATGGCACTACACAAAACGTGCACATATTATCACAGCCACGTGTGATGGATACAAAAGCTGAAACGCCATTACTGTTTAAACGGACCGGTGAAATATCGCCATAAGTTTCATCTTTACTTAAAATAACGTTGATGGCATCTCTTCCTGCTTCAACTTCTGACAATAAATTTGGAAGATCTTTATAAGCATCTGGTCCTACAACCAGATCGACGATTTTTTCTTCTTCAAGAAGTTTGCTTTTCAAGCGTTCGGCCATACAGCCCAAAACCCCAACTTTCATTTTAGGATTGATACGCTTTACAGCATTGTATTTTTCCAATCTTTTTCGGATGGTTTGTTCTGCTTTATCGCGAATGGAGCAGGTGTTTACTAAAACAAGATCTGCTTCTTCCAGTATTTGGGTAGTATTATAACCTTCCTGATATAGAATGGAAGCGACAATCTCACTGTCACTAAAATTCATGGAACAACCATAGCTTTCAATAAAAAGCTTACGGGTATTCTCTTTTTTTTGTTCGAGTACGAGACTTTCCCCTTGCTTGCTTTCGTCAATAATTTTCTCCATAACTGTCTTGAAAAGTCTGTGATTGTTTTTTTTGCCTTCCTTAAAAGGCAGCTGCAAAGATAAGATTATTTTAATGATTGTGACAAAGTGACAGTGTATTAAAATGTTTTGATAATGTTAAAAATTTATGGTTTCTTTGAATCTAAACCAACTAAATTATAATAAATGACCGCAACAGAATTTCAGTCCAGAATAGCTAAGGCTAAAGATTTGGATTTCGGAACAATTTTTAACCTATCGATTGAACTCTTTAAGAAAAGCTGGCTACAGGGCTTTTTATTGCAATTATTTGTCATCATTTTAATGGTGCCGTTTTTCATCGTTATATATGTGCC
>JBARDR010000243.1:0-1952 GCA_049795335.1 Gelidibacter sp.
GTTATAAAGTTGACCAAAGGCGAAGCTCCCGATACCGAACAAATGAATTTGAAAGTAGCCAAAATGGTGGAAGAAGCCATTCTATCAGAAGGTGTTGAGGAAATTTTTAAGTTGGATGATGAAAAGGCAAATGCCATTGATTTGTTTAGTGATCAATTCATCAATCGTATTAACGCATTGGAATTCCCAAATACCAAGATTAAAATTCTGGAACGCTTATTAAAACAAACCATTGAAGATTTTAAGAAAGTCAATAAAATCAAAGCGATTGCTTTTAGTGAACGCTTACAAAGTATCGTCCAGCAGTACAATGAACGTAGCGAAGTGGATTTATTAGACTATCAGAAAATCACAGAACAAACTTCGGAGCAGATGTTAGATTTGATTTTTGCCCTACGTCAAGAAATGGAATCTTTTGAAGGTTTAGGAATCGATTATGAAGAAAAGGCTTTTTATGATATTTTAAATGCGGTAAGAGAGCAGTTTGCTTTTGAATATCCGGATGATAAAACATTAGAGTTAGCCAAAGCGATTAAGACTATTGTAGACGATAAGACGAAGTATACCGATTGGAGCGAGCGTGAAGACATCAAAGCCGAATTAAAGATGGATATCATCGTTAAATTAGCTGAATTTGGGTATCCGCCAGTAACTATGGAAGCGGTTTATAAAAACGTGTTGGAACAGGCAGAGAATTTTAAGAGGAATAGGAGGTAGAAGCGTGTTATTTTAGCACTTAAATACTTTAAGAGACTCCCTATTATAACCTTAAAGACTCATTTTATATGAAAGAAATTAAAAGTTTCATTATTAGAAATGGTATTATTTCTTCAATAAATATTAAAAAAGGTTAATTTCAAAAGGTTTGCAATACAACATCACTTCCCCTCAATCAACCGCTCCAAACGCGCCATCATCTCGTCCTTCTCTTTCAGCATCCGCTCATAGAGGGCGATTTTTTCGTCGTGGAGTCGGATTATTTTATCAATGGGATTGATATTTTGTATTTCAATTCTATTATTGAACATGGCATTATCCGAGAAAGTACAAGAAATTAAATTAACAGCCTGTTCCTCATCAAAATTTTGAAAGGCCTCTACAGGTATGTTAAGTACCTCGGAGATCTGTTTCAACAAAGGCGTTTCAATCTGGTTCTTTTGCTCCAGGATAGAAATTTTTTTTTGGTTCCAATCCTCACCAAGCTCATAGGCAAGCGCTTCCTGCTTTATGCCCAGCATTTCCCTGAAGCGTTTGATATTGCGTCCTTGATGTATTTTCTGTTCCATAGTACTCGTATTAAGATTGGTGGCCTTTATAGCCCATTGGGTGGTATGCTGAAAGGTAAAATTAGCAAAAATATCCAGTATACTATCCCTTTTTATGGGATAAAATATCCGCATCCCGTATAGATTATCTTTTCCGAAAAATAGAACTTCGATGGATAAAATTAAATCTTCTCATTATGAAAAAGAATAAAATATCTTTTGAAACAAGATTTTGGGCTGGGTTTACTACAAAAAATCCATTTGAGGCATTTGATGCCATTTTCGACTTTGCGCATCTTGATTATTATAAACAAAATTTAAGTGAAATATTACTTCACTGCTACAATGGAAAAGTTTACAAAAAAGAATATCCAGGACGGGTATTTGTTTTCTACACCATCCTTCGATCTTTTCTTAAGGCTTGTTTTTGCCTACAATACAAAGGAAAAAAATGGAAAGTCAAGGAGGTATCTGACTGTAAATCGATTCTTCACCGAGCTTCATTGACAAAGGAAGAATATGCCAATCCGTTTACAGTATTTCAAACTGCATTTGCAGAGAAATCATTAGATGAATTTGACTTTTTTCTATGTGAAATCATACATATATCATTATCCCCTAATGTCGTAGAATTTGATTATGATCTAATCACACCTTATATCCATTTGATAAAAATGCTTGATGCAA
>JBARDR010000244.1:0-3565 GCA_049795335.1 Gelidibacter sp.
GCATTACGAAGTAGTAATTCACTATAAATCTATTGAAATAAACAGCCTTCTGAAATGTGAGTGTGTCTTGCATTTTGGGAGGCTGTTTTATTAAAAGACTATAGACCGCTGCGCTGTTAGAATTAAGAATAAAGACTTGTTTTATTAAAAATTCAAGAAATCCATGAGATCAAAATTCGTGTAATCTAAAAAAGAACAAAGAATTAAGAACAAAGAATTGAGACTTGATTCGTTAAAAATTCAAAATCTGAGTAGTTGTTTAAAAAGTAAAAGCAGACTCTAGAAAGCTCGATAAATTTGTGAAACTGCAATCCGTGTAATTCGTGAAATTAGTGTCTAAAAAAAAGAACAAAGAATCGAGAACAAAGAATTAAGACTCGATTCGTGAATGATTTAAAATCTGAATGATTTTAAACAGTAAAATCAGACTCTAGAAAGCTCGATAAATTAGTGAAATTGTAAGTCGTGTAATCAGTGAATTTAGTGTCTAAAAAAAATAAACTAAATCGATACATCATTTTTCATCTTCAACAAATAACATAATGGCCTATAAACTTTTACAACGAAAAGCGTAACTTTTCCAAACTTATGGCTACTGATAAAGTAATCATTCAAAAACCAACGTGTCCATGAAAAAATTCATCTATCTTCTAATTTGTTTTGCCCTTTTCAAATCCACCTACACTTACGCACAAACTGACAAACGTCTCAAAGGCATTGAAAAAGATCTCAACGCCATTTTAGAAGCTACTAAAGCCGCTGGTTTTTCAGTTGCTGTGGTTGATGGCGATAAGGTCATTTATGCCAAAGGCTTTGGTTATAGCGATTATGAAAACAAGGTACCAGTTGATGCGAATACCTTGTTTGCCATTGGTTCTGCCTCAAAAGCGTTCACCTCAGCCCTCTTAGGTCAACTCAGTGCAGAAGACAAATTATCGTTGAATGATAATCCCATAAAATATATTCCAGAATTAAAATTTTATAATGACAATTTAAACAACAACGTCATCATTAAAGATTTGATGCGTCACAGCACTGGTTTACCACGCCATGATATCAGCTGGTATCTATTTCCATCGGCCGATAAAGACAGCTTAATTCAGCGAATTGCTTATCAAGAACCTTTTACAGGACTCCGACAAGAGTGGAATTATAATAACTTCATGTTTTTGGCACAAGGCGTCATTGCAGAAAAGATTACAGGTCAATCGTGGGAAGACAATATCAAAACACGTTTTTTTGAACCTTTAGAAATGTCACGTTCACAGACTTTATTGTCCGAATTGGAAAAAACAAACAATGCCGCCTTGGGATATAAACTCAAAAAGAACGACGAAATAAGTAAATTAGACTATTATGACATTTCAGGAATGAGCCCTGCGGGAAGCATTTACAGCAGTGCGAATGATATGTCGCATTGGTTAAAAATGTGGATCAATAAAGGAAAATATCATGACAAACAGATTTTAACCGAAGCTTACATTAAGGAGGCGATGAGTTCTCAAATGGTAATGACAGCCGCTTTACCTGACGAAGAAAATCCAGACCTACACTTTGCCAACTATGGCTATGGATGGATGTTATCGTCATACAGAGGTCATTATCGGGTAGAGCATGGTGGTAATATCGACGGATTTTCAGCAAACGTGGCGTTTTTTCCGAGCGATAAAATTGGGATTGTCGTATTGTCCAATCAAGATGGTTCAGCAGTTCCTAACTTAGTTAGAAATACTATTGCCGACCGACTTTTAGGCGGGAAAATCACCAATTGGGCGCAAAGATTTGTTGAAAACAAAGCCAAAGCTAAAAAGATGGAAGCAGAACTGAAGTTGGAAGACAAGACAACTGCGCAAGTAAAAAACACTAAACCCTCTCATGTCATGCAAGATTATACCGGGAGTTATGGCCATTCAGGTTATGGAAGTTTCAATATTACTGTTGAAAAAGACTCTTTATTCGCAAATTTCAAACGTATGAAAATGTATCTAAAACATTACCATTATGATGTTTTTGAACCTTTTGAAGTGACCAAAACAGGAATCGACACCACCGATGCGGGCCCCATGCGGTTTAACTTTTCCACAAATGATGGTGGAGATATCTCTAAAGTAAGTCTAAAAACTGAAGCCGCCCTTGAACCTATCGCCTTTAAAAGAACAACTAATACCATTGAGGTCAGTCCTATGGATTTAGAAAAATATATCGGTAATTATAGCTTGATGGGCACCCCATTGAAAATCTACATTAAAAACGAGAACGTCCTTTATCTCTTTGTTCCTGGCCAACCTGAATATGAACTCATGCCTACTGAAAAGCATAAGTTTTCATTTAAAGCCGTCGACGGATTTAAAGTAGAGTTTTTAGAAAACAATAATGTTATCACTGAGATGAATTTGATTCAGCCAAATGGCACGTTTAAGGCGAAAAAAGAATAACCATAGAGCAGGCCGATGGATGGAAGTTTAGGACATTTTAAGGCCACTTTGCAACGGCGCAAAGAAAGGCAAGAAAAGAACAGCGGAAAGTTTGGCAAGCACCTGCTGAATTCTAAAACTATAGTTGGAGCAAAATATGACTTTCCGGAATTGTCGATGTTAGAACTAGAGAAGGTAAAGAGCGCTATTAGAGAAAAAATTAGTACAGATAATAACAGACAATGGATGCTGATTATTATCCTCCTAATTTTCACAGGGCTCATAGTTTTCGGAGTATTTAAATTTTTCCAAGAACAATCACTTGAGTGGTTTAAGTGAAAAGTATTAAATTAAATTATTAAGGGAGACACTCACAGAAACAAATACACCTACCGAGCGTTAATTTAGAGTTATAGATTGAAGAGTGTAATTATATTCTCTTTAAAACATTTTAGTTTTGCTCCTAAAAACGAATAATAAAGACATTATTTCGCTAGATATTGCTTCATTTTCTGCATAGGGTTCGTGGCTCTATTTTTATAGCCATGGAGCAAACTGCTCACAATTAAAATAAGTGCAGCTCCACCCGCAACATAGGCAATACTCATCTCCGCATTATAATAATTTGCATAGGCAATCGCGATTAGTGCCCAAGCTCCCACTAAAGCAAACTCTCGCATATTACGTGACCAAGTAACGACCAAATTAACCATCATAGCTACAATAATCATAAAGATTGTCCATGCATCTGCCGACATTCCAAAACCTCCCCATTCTATTTTGGTCAAATAAGAAGCCACGTTAGCGATACTTGCCACCGTAAGCCAGCCACTATAAAACACAAAAGGCCACCATAAAAAAACAATGACCGATATGGGCGCATCCCACAATTCCATGGCGTTGTTCATGACAATTTTCAGGATTGAAAATAACGCTAAAAAGATCATCAAACACGACAGGCCCGTATAACCGTAAATCCATAAAAACACCCATACCGAATTGGCCACACAGGATATCACAAACCACCAACCAATCCGCATTACAAAATTGTCATCCCGAACATGGACAAATAAACTTCTTCCTTGATAGAAAATAAAGCCGAGTAATAACAGATAAATAAACCCCCAAATGGCAAAAGCGTATCCTGCAGG
>JBARDR010000245.1:0-3262 GCA_049795335.1 Gelidibacter sp.
TAGAAATTGTTGATATTGCAGGCTTGGTAAAAGGCGCGAGTAAAGGTGAAGGCTTGGGGAATCAGTTCTTGGCGAACATCAGAGAAACCGATGCTATTTTGCACGTGTTGCGTTGTTTTGACAATGACAACATCATCCATGTGGATGGAAATGTAAATCCTATTCGAGACAAGGAAACCATTGATATGGAGCTCCAGTTGAAAGATTTGGAAACCGTCGATAAAAAACTTGAAAAAGTAAAGCGTGCGGCCAAAACCGGAAACAAAGAAGCGCAAAAAGAAGAAGCTGTTTTGTTGAAAATTAAATCCGCTTTAGAAGCAGGAACTTCTATCCGAGCCTTGGAATTTGAAAAGGAAGATTATGAGGAGTTTGTAGTGCCATCACAATTTATCACAGATAAACCAGTGATGTATGTTTGTAACGTAGATGAAGGGTCGGCTGCAACAGGTAACGCATATGTAGAACAAGTGAGAGAGGCGGTTAAGGATGAAAATGCCGAAATATTGGTATTGGCAGTCGGCACGGAAGCTGATATTAATGAATTGGACAGCTATGAAGAGCGTCAAATGTTCTTGCAGGATATCGGTCTTGAGGAGCCAGGTTCGTCAAAATTGATTCGTTCGGCATACAAACTTTTAAAGTTACAAACCTATTTCACAGCTGGTGTCAAAGAAGTGCGCGCTTGGACCGTTCCTGTTGGCGCAACCGCACCACAAGCGGCCGGCGTGATCCATACCGATTTTGAAAAAGGCTTTATTAGAGCTGAAGTGATAGCATATGAAGATTTTTCATCCTTAGGTAGTGAAGCCAAAGTAAAAGAAGCAGGAAAAATGCGTGTGGAAGGAAAGAACTATGTTGTGAAAGACGGTGATGTGATGCATTTCTTGTTTAATGTGTAGAAGGTATATATAGTCATAAAAATTGCTGCTAATTAGGCTAAGTGTTTGTCAGCAACCATGTCTAAAGTCTAATTAGTAGCATTTTTTTGAGATATTTGAAATTATTACACAATACAACTTTGAAATAGGCCTGTTTAGTAGCAGCAGCATTAACATTATTTCATTTATTATCAATTTTATATGTATCTTTAAAATTGGATCAAAATTGAAAATTTATGAAAATCATATTATGGATCGCTATCGCAATCATCTTTTTCGTGGTGCTTTTTTATGTATTTAAATTCGTTCTTATTACCTCTTTAATTATTGCATTGGCAATTCTTATCATTCCTATTTTGTATTTTACATTTAAAGGAAAAAGTAACAAATAAATTACAAATAGAAACTTCTAGTTTCAACCTCCAAATCCTCAGTCTACACTCTTTAAAACTTTGTTAATTACTTTAGCATATAAGGGTTTTATGGTTTGTAGCGAAATGTTATATTAGCAACCTATCTAAATTTCCCCCTAATTATGTCTTTAGAAACCGACTATACCGAAGATAATATACGTTCGCTCGATTGGAAAGAGCATATTCGTATGCGTCCTGGGATGTATATTGGTAAGCTTGGCGACGGATCGTCTCCAGATGATGGTATTTATATCCTTTTAAAAGAAGTTTTGGATAACGCCATTGACGAGTATGTCATGGGAGCTGGAAAAACTATTGAAATTTCCATTCAGGGCAATAAGGTTATTGTGCGTGATTATGGTCGGGGTATTCCACTTGGTAAAGTGGTGGATGTCGTTTCCAAAATGAACACGGGAGGAAAGTATGACTCCAGGGCGTTCAAAAAATCAGTGGGACTTAATGGTGTTGGTACCAAGGCGGTCAATGCCTTATCCAATTTCTTCCGAGTAGAATCTACGCGTGATAATAAGTCCGCTTCCGCAGAATTTTCACAAGGTAACCTTATCCATCAGGAATTGCTGGATGATACATCAAGAAGAAAAGGCACGAAAGTATCCTTCATTCCAGACGAAGCCATTTTTAAGAATTACAAATATCGCAACGAATATGTTGAGAAAATGCTCAAGAACTATGTGTACCTGAACACAGGTTTGACCATTATTTTCAACGGCGAAAAATATTATAGCGAATATGGATTGAAAGACTTGCTTGAAGAAAACATCAGCGAGTCGGATATGACCTATCCTGTTATCCATCTCAAAGGAGAGGATATAGAGATTGCTTTAACGCATAGTAAAACACAGTATAGTGAAGAGTATTATTCGTTTGTAAACGGGCAAAACACAACGCAGGGAGGGACGCATTTAGCGGCTTATCGAGAGGCTTTGGTCAAAACTATAAGAGAGTTTTACGGTAAAAATTATGATGCCTCTGACGTTCGGAAATCTGTGGTCACTGCCATTGCCGTCAAGGTCATGGAGCCTGTTTTTGAAAGTCAAACCAAAACCAAATTGGGTTCTGCAGATATGGGAGGCGATTTACCATCCGTAAGAACCTTTGTCAATGACTTCGTAAAAACGCAATTAGATAACTTTTTACATAAAAACCCTGAAACGGCTGAAAAAATCCAACGTAAAATCCTTCAGGCAGAACGTGAGCGTAAAGAATTGTCAGGTATTAGAAAACTCGCAAAAGATCGTGCTAAAAAATCGAACGTACACAATAAAAAATTGCGGGATTGTCGCGTGCATTTTGGAGACATTAAAAACGACCGATATTTAGAGTCCACTTTGTTTATTACAGAGGGCGATTCTGCATCTGGAAGTATCACTAAATCACGGGATGTCAATACCCAAGCGGTATTTAGTTTAAGGGGTAAACCCTTGAATTCTTACGGAATGAGCAAAAAAATTGTTTATGAAAATGAAGAGTTCAATTTGCTTCAGGCCGCTTTAAATATTGAAGAATCTATTGAGGATTTACGCTACAACAATATCGTGATCGCAACAGATGCCGACGTCGACGGAATGCATATTCGCTTATTGCTCATTACCTTCTTTTTGCAGTTTTTTCCAGAATTGATCAAGGAGGGGCATCTCTATATTTTGCAAACGCCTTTGTTTAGGGTCAGAAATAAAAAAGAAACCATTTATTGTTATTCTGAGCAAGAACGTCGCGATGCTATTGAAAAATTAAAGCCAAAACCAGAAATTACCCGATTCAAGGGTCTTGGGGAAATCTCGCCAGATGAATTTGTCAATTTTATCGGAGAGAGCATTCGTCTGGATCCTGTAATGTTAGACAAAGAAATGTCCATCGAAGCCTTGCTGGAATTTTACATGGGCAAAAACACTCCTGATCGACAGGAATTTATCATAGACAATCTCAAAGTAGAATTAGATATAGTGGAGG
>JBARDR010000246.1:0-4853 GCA_049795335.1 Gelidibacter sp.
ATCTTCGACTGATTTAGGCTTAGAAAATCCATCTTCAATTGCCATGATCTTCTTTCCTGAAACGATAATCGTTTTATTGGTCAAAACCTTACCTTCTTTGGTATCGATTAATTTCCCGCAATGCAAATAAGTATTCTGCCCAATTAAAATCGAACTGACTAAAAAGCTACAAAAAAGAAGTGTTTTTTTCATGCGTATGGTTTTAGATATTTCTGATCTGTTTTTCCCATTTCCAAGCAGACAAAAGCGCATCATCCAAATTAGTTTCTGCTTTCCATCCTAATTCTTCGTTGGCTTTTCTGGTATCTGCATAAGCCTGAATGACATCCCCTTCACGTCTTGGCGCAATCTTGTAATTTAGTTTTTGACCAGATACTTTTTCAAACGATTGGACAACTTCCAAAACCGTACTTCCCGTGCCTGTCCCCACATTAAAGGTTTCGTAGTTGGAAGCATTCTTTTGTCCGACTAATCTTTCTAAGGCCACCACATGCGCTTTTGCCAAATCGACCACATGAATATAATCTCTGACGCAAGTACCATCTGACGTTGGATAATCATCCCCAAAAACCGAAAGCTCCTTACGTAACCCTGCAGCGGTTTGTGTGATAAACGGAATTAAATTTTGAGGCACACCAATTGGCAATTCGCCAATTTTTATGCTGCTATGCGCACCTATCGGATTAAAATAACGCAAGGCAATAGCGCTTAAACTTTTATTCACTTTACACGTATCACTAATAATTTCCTCGCCAATTTGTTTGGTATTACCGTAAGGCGATTCTGCTAATTTGATCGGTGCTGATTCATTGATCGGCATCTGATCCGCTTGTCCATAAACAGTACATGACGAACTGAAGATGAAGTTTTGCGTTGGCAACTTCAATATGGATTTCAACACATATACCAATGTATTAATGTTGTTTTCATAATATAATAACGGTTTTTCGACACTCTCTCCTACGGCTTTACTCGCCGCAAAATGGATGACACCAACAATATCCTGATGTTTTTCAAAAAAGGATTCAACCTTTGATTTCTCTTTTAAATCCAATTTTTCGAAAATTGGAGTTTTTCCAGTAATGGCCGTAATCCCAGCTAAAACATCAATAGACGAATTTGAAAGATCATCGATAATAACCACTTCATAGCCTTTCTCCTGTAACTCTACAACGGTATGTGAACCGATAAATCCCAATCCACCTGTAACTAAAACTTTCTTCATTTATAAAGTCTGATTTATAAAATTAATAACTGTATCGCTAATAAATTCAATTTGCTGGTCATCCAATTCCGTGTGCATAGGCAAAGAAATAACTTCCTTAACCAACTGATTAGTGACTAAAAAATCTTCTTCTTTATATCTAGAGTCCTTATATGCTTTTTGAAGATGTAAAGGAATCGGATAATAAACGCCACATGGAATTCCCTGCTCATTTAAATGTTTTACCAAAGCATCACGATTGACATCCTTAACTTTTAAGGTGTATTGATGGAATACATGGTTATCATCACTGCCTTCTCTAAAAGGTGTGACAATATGCTCATGACCTTCAAAAGCTTTATCGTAAGCATTTGCAGCTTTTAAACGTGCTGCATTGTAAGTATCCAAGTGCTTTAACTTTGTATCTAAAACAGCAGCCTGGATAGAATCCAATCGTGAATTCACGCCCACCACATCATGATGGTAACGCTCGTACATACCATGATTGACAATACCTCTCAGTTTATGCGCCAAATCATCATCATTGGTAAAAATAGCGCCACCGTCGCCATAACATCCTAAATTTTTGGAAGGAAAAAACGAGGTAGAAGCCACATGTCCTATCGTACCAATTTTAGCTTTCTTACCATTGCTATAAGTATAGGTTGCCCCAATAGCTTGTGCGTTATCTTCAATAACAAACAGATTGTGCTCCTCAGCAATTTGCATGATCGCTTCCATATTTGCAGATTGACCAAACAAATGCACCGGAACAATTGCTTTCGTTCTTGGCGTGATGGCTTTTTTAATCGCGGCCACTTCAATATTAAAAGTTTTCGGATCTACATCAACTAAAACTGGCGTCAACTGCAATAGGGCAATAACCTCAACGGTAGCAGCAAAGGTGAAATCGGCAGTAATAACCTCGTCCCCTGGTTTTAAATCCAAGCCCATCATGGCTATTTGCAAAGCATCGGTGCCATTCGCACAAGGAATGACATGTTTTACACCAAGATAATTTTCTAAATTTTTCTGAAACTGGTGTACTTGTGGCCCATTAATATAAGCTGTAGTGTCGAGAACTTCAGCAATAGATGCATCAACAACATCTTTAATTTTTTGATATTGACCCTTAAGATCAACCATTTGTATTTTTTTCATCTCGTTATATGTAGAATTGATAGTTTAAAACCTCAAGGCTTTATCGAGCAGCGAAATTACGAAATTGCATATCTTATACCAATCATTCCTAAAGGTTTAATTTATTTTTTGAGGAACGAATTCATTTCATTTTGATGAATCTTTACAAAAATTCAAAAGCATTTTTAAAGCGACATAATAGAAAGAAATGTATTTTAGCACAAATCATTCCTTTTGAAATTAGTTTACAACATAGCATTATATAGCGTGGGATTTTTACTCAAAATCGCAGCACTTTTCAATGAAAAAATCAAAATGGGCGTTGAAGGACGCTCAAAGGCTTTTAACATTCTAGAAGAACACTTATCGGCTAAAGATCGCACCTTTTGGTTTCATTGTGCCTCTTTAGGAGAATATGAGCAAGGGCTTCCGATTTTTAAACAACTTCGAAAGGAAAACCCCAATCATAAGATTGTTTTGACCTTCTTTTCGCCATCGGGATATGAAATCCGGAAAAACACGGACATTGCAGATGTGGTCGTCTATCTTCCTGTGGACACCAAAGCCAATGCGAAACGTTTTGTCAAGCTTGTCCAGCCTGAATTGACCATCTTTGTGAAATATGATATCTGGCCAAATTACCTCAGCGAATTAAAAAACCGAAGTTTAAGAGCCATTTTTATTTCTGCATCTTTTAGAAAAGAGCAATCTTACTTCAAGTTTTATGGCGGGATGATGCGCAACGCCTTACGAGCTTTTGAACATATTTTTGTTCAAAATGAAAATTCAAAAAATTTATTAAACACGATGGATTTTAAAAATGTATCCGTCGCTGGAGACACACGTTATGATCGCGTCTCTGATCAATTGCTTCAAGACAATACGCTGCTGTTTATCGAACAGTTTAAAGACAACAAACTATGTGTGGTGGTCGGAAGCTCCTGGCCCGAAGATGAAGCCTTGTTTGTTAACTACATCAACTCATTACCATCGCAAGATGTCAAATTCATTATTGCGCCCCATAATATCAGAAGCAATCAAATTGATCAGTTCGTTAACCAACTTCAGAAGAAAACTGTACTATTTTCAGAAAAGGAAAATAAAAATCTTTCCGAATATGAGGTGTTTCTCATCGACACGATTGGCATTTTAAGTAAGGTGTACAGTTATGCTGACCTCGCTTACGTGGGAGGCGCTATGGGAAAAACTGGCCTTCATAACATTTTGGAGCCCGCAGTTTTTGGCATTCCAGTCATCATTGGAAATAACTACAAGAAATTCCCCGAAGCCTATCAAATGATAGCTAATGGTGGCGTTATTAGCATTAAAGACAGCCAGGAGCTTAAACACATTCTGGATATGCTGATTCAAAACACTGATAAAAGAAATCAACTCGGACATCTGAATGCTGCGTTCATCCTAAAAAACAAAGATGCCGTCATCCAAATCATGAACCATATCAATAATACGACTACAAACTGGCGCCCAGACGCTAGTAATATTTAGCTTTTATTTGGACCCTATTGCAATTTTATAAATGATATATTTACTAAAACTTTTACTATGAAAAAATTACTTTTAAGTTCCGCCTTAGTTATTGGACTCGGTTTTTCATTCACTTCTTGCAGAGAAACTGAAAAGAAAACCGATGAGCCAAGCGTTATTGTTATTGAAAAAAAGGCCGATGACACTCCTAAAAAGACAGAAGGCGCCATGGAAAAAGCAGGAAGAGCAATTGACAATGCTGCGAAAGAAGTAAAAGAAGCAGGCAAAGCTGTGGATAATGCTGCGAAGGAAGTTGTTGGGGACGATAACTAACTCAGAGGCTTATTTATAACATGATTAAAGATCTGACTCTGCGTTGGGTCTTTTTCATTTTGAGTAAAACAACCTTTTAGATGCTGAGAAATAAATTAAAACGATACTGACAACAATTCTTGCCCTAACTCATGGACAGCTTCTTCAATTTCTTTCAAGCGTTTCCGTGGTAATGACCCTTTGTTCTTAACAATTCCCATCCTTCCTTCTCTATCAACTTTATTAAAGAGCTGGATTTCATCACATAAAGAAACAAAAAAGCCTTGACAATCATTTGATTATCAAGGCTTAGTACTCAAGGCGGGACTTGAACACATTGAAATCATAATTCTTACCATCCCTTTAAAATCAATCATAAACTTTCGAAACTGCCATTCTGCAAGGGTTCAACTCAATACTCAACTTTGTAACGAGACGTAACGAGATGTAAATGTTTATAACATCCGTTGACTAAATGTTGACTAACCTAATATTTTGATTACTTTTACTACGTTCAAAGATTCAAAATTATGGCTACTATCAAATACCAGCTCCAAAGCAAAAAGGAGAATGCACCAATTTATTTAAGATTGTCAATCAATAGAAATTTGGTCCTTAGAAGAAAGACTGGATTGTTTATAAACTTCAATGATTGGAGCGAAACAACGTCACTACCAAAACAAACCTCAGCAAGTAATAAAAACATTTCATC
>JBARDR010000247.1:0-3103 GCA_049795335.1 Gelidibacter sp.
TTTGTAACAAAAAACTGTTAAATACGTCCTATCTTTAAAATCGTTTTAAAACCACCAAAAACAGATGCTGCTTTACTTACGCTTATTTAAAGAAAGTTTTTCATTCGCCATAAACGCGCTTACTAACAATAAACTGCGCACGTTTTTATCCTTATTGGGTGTCACGATCGGTATTTTTTCCATTATTGCAGTTTTGGCAGCAGTCGATTCTTTGGATAGAAATATTAAGGATCAACTATCAGGATTGGATAAAAACACGATGTATTTAACTAAGTATTCTTTTGGACCAACTAATGTTCCCCGATGGCAACGCGATAATTTTCCGCAAACGGAATATGGCGACTTTGATTTTATAAGACGAAATGTGCCAGACATTGCCGGGTCGGCCTATGTGATTTTTGGAAGTCCACAAACGGTCCGTTATGGTGCAGAAACCATCTCAGGGGTTGATATTACTCCAGTGTCCAATGAAATTTATGACATTGAAAACGTAAAGATTGAAGAGGGACGATTTTATACCGAATCAGAATCCATTAATGGTTCGCCAGTCATTGTTTTAGGTCATTCCATTGCTGAAAACCTATTTGGAAATGCAAATCCGATAGGAAAACAAATTAGGGCTTATGGTCGAAAACTGACTGTGATAGGGGTTATTAAAAAAATGGGTTCAGGTCTTGGCGATAGTTCGGATGACAAAGCTTATGTACCTGCAAATTTTGTCAGACGTTTTCAAACGGGTGGTGCTGATGGAATTCCTGGGGCAGTTATAATAAAACCCGAAAAAGGTGTGGATATGGGAGCTTTTGAAGGCGTGTTGAAACAGAAATTCAGAGTTTATAGAGGGTTAAAGGCAGGCGAGCCTGATAATTTTTTTGTGAACAAGATGTCTGGTTTTACTGATGCTATTGATGGAATTATTGGTACCATGAATGTAATGGGATGGATTATAAGCGGTTTTTCCTTATTGGTCGGCGGCTTCGGAATTGCGAACATCATGTTTGTCAGCGTAAAGGAACGCACCAATTTAATAGGTATTCAGAAGTCCTTGGGTGCGAAAAACCGATTTATCCTTTTTCAGTTTTTGTTTGAAGCTGTTATTTTAGCCGTTATTGGCGGACTAATAGGACTGTTTTTTGTGTGGGTTGTATCTTTAATTGCATCTCAGTTTACAGGCGATTTCAAATTTGTCCTTTCAGCAGGTAATATGCTTTTAGGGTTTATACTTTCCACCATTATCGGATTGATCTCTGGTGTGATTCCTGCTATTTCAGCAGCACGGCTTGATCCAGTTGAAGCCATTAGAACGGGAATGTAAGGTAAAGCTGAGAAATTCAAAAAAACAAATTCCAATGATTTAGATAAGTTGCTCACTAATTTTCTAAATATTTATAGTAACAAAAAACCTCTCTGGTTTTGATAACCTGAGAGGTTATATGCGCTGCGATCAGAAAATCTCAAAAAAATAAATTCCAAATTCCAATAGCGGCATAGAGTTGTTGGAATTTGGATTTTTCACATTGAAATTTACGCTAGTATCGTAGCAACCTGCGCACAAACAAACTCTAAAAAACGTTCGTCTTTGTCAGTAAACGGATCAATCGTATTTGAGTCAATATCAATTTGACCTATGTTTTCGCCATTCACAAAAATAGGAATTACAATTTCTGACTTCACCGTAATGCTACAAGCGATATAATTGTCCTGCGCAGAAACATCCGGAACTACAAAATTCTGATTGCTCACGGCGACCTGTCCACAAATGCCTTTTCCAAAAGGAATAATGGTGTGGTCTGTTGGTTCACCCACATAAGGGCCTAATTTTAATTCTTCCATATCGCCATTTCTAAAATAAAAGCCTACCCAATTGTAATAAGGAACATTGGCTTCAAGCACTTCACAAATTGAAAGTAATCGCTCATCAACCGAATGGTCGTTTTTAGAAATTATCGAAATTATTTGTGGTTTAAGTTGTTCTAGATTCATTGTTCAAAAGTTTTTGTAAAAGTATTCAATATCTGTCGCTTCAATTCGCGTTTTTGTATATTTTTAACAACGTACATAAAACTTGCATTTTTGAAGGATCTTATTATAAAATACAAATCGGTTATTAGGTTTATCCTGACTTTTTTGGTCGTCTATGCTATTTTGACTTTTGGATATAAATTGTATTTGGACTATTCGGATGGGTCAACATATTATCCGGATTACCTTACCAATTTAGTTGCCAAACAAACGGATTCTTTATTGCATTCGTTTGGTTATGATTCCCGAATAGAAAAGCATCCCGATGAACCTTCAATGAAACTCATTCTTAATGGTAAATTTGTAGCCCGCATTATTGAAGGCTGTAACGCCATGAGTGTTATTATTTTGTTTATCTCATTCATCATCGCGTTCGCTGGAAAAGCTAAAACGACGTTTTTCTATATTTTAGCAGGCAGCGTACTTATTTACGTAGTAAATATATTCCGAATTGCGATTTTGTCAGTGGGATTATATCATTATCCTTGGCGGAGTGAAGAATTACATACCGTTATCTTTCCATTGATTATTTACGGAATGGTTTTTTTGCTTTGGATGTTTTGGGTCAATCGGTTTTCAAGCTTAAGTACGGCAAATGAGTAATATTTTAAAAATGGTTGGGTTGCTGGTGCTCTTCGGATTATTGATCCTGATTCGCGCTTTTGAAAACGAATTATTCTACGATCCCTATCTTACATTTTTTAAGAACGACTATCTCTATATTGACAATCCACGTCGTGAAGTTTTTAAGCTCACACTTTTTACGGCACTGAGATATTTTCTTAATTCACTATTTTCATTAGGGATTATTTTTATTTTCTTTAACGATAAAAGTGTGGTCACGTTTTCAACTTTTATTTACGTCGTCGCGTTTTTATTACTGTTGCCAGTGTTCTTGTATTTTGTGATTAATCCAAAACAGGAAGATTATTACATCTTTTTCAACATTAGACGATTTTTAATCCAGCCCCTGCTATTGTTATTGTTGCTACCGGCATTTTATTATCACAAACTGAAATTTAAAAAAAGTTAAGGTTTTTTTTATATGCTTATTTGAAACCAAATTTTTGTATTTTTGCAG
>JBARDR010000248.1:0-1663 GCA_049795335.1 Gelidibacter sp.
GATTTCTTCCAACATCTTTTTACTGACATTTTTTCGATTCAATCGCTTTTGTAAATCGTTGAATAACAAAACGGCGTTATCCTTAAGCGCCAATATTTCGCCATCAATCACAAAATCGTCCGTAAAAGTTTCCATTGCTGAAACCAGTTCTGGGAACTGACTCGTGACCAATTCCTCACCTCGAGACCAAATGAAAATCTCGCCGTTGCGTTTCACGACCTGCCCTCGGATGCCGTCCCATTTATATTCTATTTGCCAATCGTAGGGCGCACCCAATTCAGGCAATTCCTTTTCCAAGCTATAGGCCAAACAAAACGGATAGGGTTTGGAGTTGTCATAATTAATATGCTCCCCTTGAATCAAATCGTCAAAAGTAATGCTGTTGATATCCCAATGGCCAATAATACTGTGCATGAGTTGGTTGGAATCAATCCCAGAATACTTGGACAAGGCATTGACCAAGGTTTTTTTAGATATACCAATCCTAAAGCTGCCGCCAATTAACTTATTAAAAATCAATCGTTCCTGCATTTGTAATCCTGACCAAGCATTCAAAACATAGGTCTTTTTTTCTTGGTCCGATTTCGCTCGTAAAGCAATCAATTCTTCCATCCAGGTGCTCAAGGATTTTTCGATATTATGGACAGGTTCGGGAAGCATTAAAGCGATGGTTTCGCCCAAATCGCCCACGCTGCTATAACTTTCTAAAAAGAGCCATTCCGGACAGCCCGTAATTTCTAAACACCATTGCCGCATCAAAGTCGTTTTAACGGGTCTGGCGGGACGCTTTCCTGTAAATAAAGTAATGATCCAAAGTTTGTCCTTATCCGAAGCGATCTTGAAATAATCCACCAAAGCGTCAATTTTCGCATTGGTTTTATTCGTGATTTCGATGGCGCTAACGAGTTCAGAAAAATGCTTCATGAGGCTTGGGTTTTTTCGGTGGTCACTTCCTTGTCGTCTTCCTCGGAGCCGTATTCGGTTTTCACTTCCGCAGATTCAATACCGATTTCATTCAAATATTTTGAAAAGGTAGCTTGGCTGCCATGCGTCACATATACTTTTTCAGCTCCGGTGGCTTTCACGGCCGATAGCAATCCATTCCAATCGGCATGGTCGCTGACGGCAAATCCGGCATCTACCGCTTGCCAACGTCGGTTACCGCGAACTTGCATCCATCCCGAGCAAATGGCGGTGGCGGCATTGGGGATTTTCTTCAACAATCGAGAGCCTAATAAACCTGGAGGCATGATGACGATTTTATTCTGAAGTTCTTCCTTCTTAAAGTCGTAAGTGAGCAATTCTGTCTGCGGCAGCGAAATTCCAGAACTTTCAATGGCCAAATTGAGATTATGGATGGCCGAATGCACATATATTTTATCCACACCTTCCATGAGTTTCATGATGCGTTGCGCCTTTCCTAAGGAATAGCCCAGAAATACGCTCGTACGGTTATGGGATTGGTTTTTGAGAACCCAATCGATCATTTGCAGCTGCAACTGTTCTTCAGTGAGCCAATTGTAAATAGGAAGTCCAAAAGTGCTTTCGGTAATAAATTCATGACACTTAACCAGTTCAAATGGAACGGTTAAATGATCGTTTTTGACTTTATAATCGCCTGTAAAAACCACGACGAATCCTTTATATTCCAAACGAATCTGTG
>JBARDR010000249.1:0-7260 GCA_049795335.1 Gelidibacter sp.
TATCATTATTACGGTCTCCCCAATAGATTTTATTCTCATTGGCATCGTAAGCCATTCCATAAACCACACGTGTGATTCCTGTAGCAATCGTGGTAACGCCTGTACCATCAAGATTTGCCGATTTCAATCGGACATCACCAGAACCTACATATTCATCATAATAAATACGATCTCCAACCACCATAATACTAGCGCCTTCAATGCCTGGAAGGATTTCCTTTTCTCCAGTACCATCTAAGTTTTTGGACCATATGCCGCCGTCATAATTAATCCAATATAACTTCCTGTTTTGCAAATCAATAGCTAATCCTTCAGGATCGTTGGATTGACCTGTCACGAAATCCTCCTTTTGAGAAAGATCGGTGGTATTCATATTGGCGCGCTGCACACCATTACTGGTATCAAAATACAGCTGGTTATTCAGATAATCAATAGCCATCCCATTAGGATTGTCAAGATTGGATCTAAAAGTTTCCACATTACTACCGTCTAAATTGGCTCTGTAAATTTTACTTGCTCCAAGGTCACTCATATACAATTTAAGGTTCAAGGTATCCATCACCATTCCGTATGAAGTTTGGGTTACCAAACCGTTTACGGGCGTAAAAATTGGTGCCTGTGTATTGATCAAGCCTTGATATACTTGCGCTCCGTTGGTAAAATAAATAGGCGTTCCTGAAGCATTAGGATCTTTGACTACAATGGTTTTTGAAGATTCTTTAATTTCTAAAGATTCGGACGTTTTCACAACCAAATTCACGACATATACGCCAGCTTCATCATAGACATACGTTGGATTGGTTTCTGACGACGAATCTCCATTTCCAAAATTCCAGTAAAACACGGCAGTTCCAACCGTTGTTGGTACGATGGACGTATTGCTAAAAGTTACCGTTGCAGGCGCAAACTCATCGTTACTTATCTTATAAGTAAACGACGGCACTGTACTTGCAGGTGGCACAGGGAAATCATCGTCCGTACACGACTGAAAGCTGATCCCTATACTCAATATGAGATATATTATAAAAGAATTTTTCATCTGTTGCTGTTTTATTATTTAACTAGTACAAGGCCTCTTACGCTTCCTAATCCTGATTTTAAGGTTACTTTGTTGGCTCCATCCAAATCAGCACTATAGATTTCTCCGGTATCACGTCCGCCCCAATATAATTTATTGTCTTCATTATCTATTTGAATTCCATAAATCCGTGTCGCTTTAGCTGCAACTTCTTCAATATTTGAACCATCCAAATTTGCTCTTTTCAATGTTCTTTGATCCTCATAATACACTTTGTTATTTACGGTATCAACGGCCACAGCATATCCAAAAGCTCCTGAAATAATTATTGAAGGATTTGATCCGTCCAAATTAGCGACATATAGATCCTCATCTTCGACATCATAAACATACATTTTACCATTTTTAAGATCGAGTGCTATCCCTCTCAATAAAGCATCTGGCATATTTATAATACCAATTTCGGCATTTGTTCCATCTAAATTTGCTCTTGAAACATTGCCCACATCATCTACCCAATATATTTTATTTCCTACAACATCTAGCGCAATGGTATAAGGATCGTTAATATTTTCAACAATCACTTCCAAGTCTGAGGCATCACGGTTCATTCTCCAAATATTTCCAAAAGGGGTCGTATCAAAATCACTAAAGTAAATTTTATCATTAGTAGTATCATAAGCCATACCCACACCAGCTCTACCTGCTAAATCGACGACATCACTAACGGTTCCTGAACCATCAAGGATCAGTTTTCTCATAAAGCTATCCACAGCATCGATATAATATATTTCTGAAGGTGCTTCTGGTGCCATGGCTATAATGACCTCTTTAATAAAAGTATTTGAGCCACCAGCACCGTTGGCGGTAAGCGTTACTGTAAAAGTTCCTTCTGTTGGAAAAGTATAGCTTGGATTTTCTTCCGTAGAAGTGTTATTATTGCCAAAATCCCAGGTATAACTTGTAGCACCTAAAGAGGTATTGGTAAACTTCACGGGAGTTTTCGCTGTCAGATTATCCTCATCGGCGACTGTAAAAATACTTGCTGGCGTTACTTTAATTTCCATATTAGAAATCGTAGAACCCCCTGAACCTGTCGACACCAAACTTACCAAAAACACATTGCTGGATTGGTAGGATTTTTTTGGCGATACTTGGTTAGAGGTTGTGCCATCTCCAAAACTCCATAAATACGCCGTGGCATTTTGGGAATTGTTAGTAAATTGAATGTCTTCGCCTATTTTAACTTCTTTCGCGCTGGCTGTAAATTCTGCTTGCGATTGTGGCTGTAGTGCATCATCATCGTTTTGGCAAGAAATAAATGCTAACGAGAAGAAACTTATTAGGATGTAATTTAGAAATTTAGTTTTCATAAGATCTATTTTATATGTGGTCATTAGTTGATTAATACCCAGGATTTTGTGTCATTCCTGGATCATTATTGGTTTGGATTTCATCCGAAGGAATCGGAAACAAGGTTTTATTCACGATTTTTACATTTGGCAAAACAGCGACTGCACGTCCTGTTCTTACCAGATCAAACCATCGTTGTCCTTCAAAAGCAAATTCTATACGTCTTTCCTTTTCAATAATTCTCAGTAATTGTGAGATGGATCCTTCGGCCGTTGGGCTCAAATTTGCGCGCAATCTAATCTTGTTGATATCACTTTGAATCGCTGTTATGTTTGGTGCCGTTTTACTAGCTTCCGCTTCCGCTCTGATTAAATACATATCTGCCAATCTTAAAACGATAAAGTTATCTGCGCCAAGACTTAAATCGTCGTATTTAGTGGCATAAGCACTAGTACCTGCAAAAGCAATGGAGACTCCGTAACGTTTATCTGCCGGTTCGTAAGCGGCCAATAAATCTTTAGAAGGTTCTACTTCGCGTCTTCCGTTTAAAGAAGTTGGAAAATTATATTCTGCAATTCTGTTGCGTTCGGTTTGAGAAAAATAGATTTCAAAAACGGATTCAGCAGATTGATCTGCAGCAAACACATCGGCATAATTCTCTAACAAGGTATAACCACCATTATCGATCACTTCAGTAGCTAAAGTCGCCGCTTGGGTATAATCCTTTTTATACAAAAACACACGTGCCAATAGGGCTTTCGCTGCATATTTAGACGATCTTACTTTGTTGCCTGAAGCTGGAAGATTTTCAGATGCAAATAGCAAATCGTTAATGATTTGGCTATACACCTGCTCCACTGGATCTCTTGGCACGTCCAAATTGCCCACGCCTACGGTTGGCGTAATCTTGATGGGAATGGCGCCAAAATAATTCATTAAATTAAAGTGGCTCAAAGCTCTGATAAAATAGAGTTCGGCCAAAGCCGTGTTCTTTTCGGCATCCGTCATGTTTGGAATTCCCGGTACCTTATCAATAACGTTATTGGCCACATTGATACTGCCATACATCGCATTCCACATCCCGCCAACAGATCCGTTTTCAGGAAGAATATTATTGTTGGCAATCTCTCTATATTCACTCGCAGTCGCACTGATGGGATGCGATAAATTATCAGCCGCTAAATCTGGAAAAATGACATCCGATCGGCCGTAATAACTTAAGGACTGTAAATAGGAATAGGCTCCTAAAATACCTTTATCCAGATCTTCTTTCGTCTTAAAGGCAGCACTTGCGTCAATGGAACTTTTTGGCTCCACATCCAACACATCGCAGGAAAACAAAGTAGCTGTCATTATAAAAAATAATAAAATATGCTTTTTCATCTTTTTTTAAAGTTTTAAGTTGATCCCTAAGGTGAATGTTTGTGCTTGTGGATAGGTAAAGAAATCAGTTCCAATAACGGAGTTATCATCCCCTCTATAATTAACCTCAGGATCCAAACCTGTATATTTTGTAAATGTGAATAGGTTCTGCACACTGGCATAAACACGGATAGAAGTAAAGAATGTTTTTCTTAAAATCTCATCGTTCAATGTGTAGCCCAAAGTGACATTCTTGAACCTTAAATAAGATCCGTCTTCTATAAATCGTGAAGACACGCGTTTGTTTTGTGCTGCTTTTACAGGATCGGTGGTTGCTCTTGGAATGTCAGTCACATCTCCTGGTTGTTTCCATCGTCTTAGGATTGCTGTGGTTTGGTTGTCGCCGCCTTGTAAGGATTCCAAGAATAAACGCGTACCGTTAAAAACATCGTTTCCTTGAGAACCTTGTAAAAAGACACTTAAGTCAAAACCTTTATAAGACAAATTATTGGTCAATCCGTAAATAAAATCTGGATGCGGATTACCGACAATGGTTCTGTCTTCAGAAGTAATAACCCCATCAAAATTAGTATCGGCAAAAACGATATCTCCTGTAGATGGATCAACGCCCAATGATTTAAAACTGTAGAAAACACCAATAGGTTGGCCTTCCATAATCCGGTTACCACCTCTTCCAATATCATCAATCGGCTGTCCGTTGTAAAGCTCCAACACTTTGTTTCGGTTTCCAGAGATATTAAACGATGTGTTCCAGCTGAAATCGCCAATGAAATTTTGAGTGGCTAAAGACAATTCGACCCCTTTATTTTCAACCTTTCCCACATTTTGAGTGATGGACGAAAACCCAGAGGTTGGCGGCAATGGGCGGCTTAATAATAAATCCTTGGTTTGCTTATTATAATAATCTGCCGTAAATGTCACGCGGCCATTAAACAAGCCTAAATCCATCCCCACGTTAAACTGCGCAGTACTTTCCCACTTTAAATCGGGGTTAGGAATGTTGCTTGGGTAAATTCCAGGTAAACCACCATAAACGGTCGTACCGTAAAGCTCAGAAAACAGGAACGGACTGATATCATCATTTCCGGTTAGTCCATAACTCACACGAAATTTCAAGTCAGAAACTGGCGTCACATTCGCCATAAAATCTTCTTTAATCACACGCCAAGCAAGCGATCCTGCTGGGAAAAAACCGGTCTGATTGTTACCCCCAAATTTTGTAGACGTATCCCATCGCCCTGTGAATGAGGCGATATATTTGTCATCAAAATTATAATTTAAGCGTCCAAAATAAGAACGCAATCCAGATTCCGTAGCGCCAGAACTTGCCGAAACAATGGTGGCGGCTGAATTGAGATATTCTAAACTGTCATCGGCAAAATCCTGTCCTCTGATGTAGGAAGACGTACGCTCATAGCTTTCAAAACTATAGCCCAATAAGCCGTCAACATTATGTTTTCCGAAATTGTTAGTATACTTTAGAAGGTTATTAGATACAATGTTCGTAACGTTGGCATAGGTTTCAAAACCTAATCCATTATACTTGGCTCCTTGAACCGTTTTTTTATTCTCATAGGAATGTTCTCTGAAATTCATGAAATCCACACCCCATTTAGAAGAAAAAGTCAGATGATCAATAATATTCCAATCGACATAAAAGTTAGAATTAGTTCTGTAGGAAAAATTGACAGAAATCGCTTCATTAGCAATGGATACCGGATTTGAATAAGGCCCCGTCTGATTATAAGAACCATCTTCATTATACACTGGGAAAATTGCTGGAGTTGAAATACCATTTGGTAAAGGTCCGTGAAGGGTTTGGTCACTTTCTACACGGTTGGTCTTAGCGTAAGTTAATCCAATACTTGTACCGATCGTGAAGCGATCGGAAAGTTGGTGGTCAATGTTGGCCCGCGCATTCAATCGGTTATAATCTGTACCGATCAAAATTCCTTCTTGATCAAATAGAGTTCCACTGATAAAAAACTTAGTTTTTTCTGAACCGCCAGTGGCAGAAACCTCGTAACTGCTGATTGGCGCATCTCTAAAAATCACATCCTGCCAATTGGTATCCACCGTGATATTATTCATTTGTTCTGGCGTAAAAACCGTAGTTCCGGTCAGATCATTTCTATACTCCATCCATTCTCGAGCGTTGAGCATATCTAATTTATTCCAGGCGCGCTGCATCCCAGAAAACACATTGACACTCACTACCGATTGTTGTGCTTTACCACGCTTGGTCGTAATCAACACAATCCCGTTGGAAGCTCTTGCACCGTAAATTGCCGTTGCAGAAGCATCTTTCAAAATACTGATGGAAGCAATTTCATTTGGATTTAAATCGGACAGAGCACTTGAACCTTGACCAGAAAAGCTCAATTGGCCATAATCGCCTGTCGTTACCGGAATACCATCAATAATATAAAGCGGTTGACTAGAGCCACTGATGGAGGTTAATCCACGAATCCTTACCGACATTTCGCCACCTGGAGTTCCAGAGTTTTGCATGACCTGAACTCCCGACGCCTGTCCTTGAAGAATACCATCTACTGACGATAATGGCAAGCCTTCAATTTGCTTTGAACCAATTGCCGTCACCGCATCACTGATTAACGATTTTCGTTCTGTGCCATAACCAATAACCACAATCTCTTCCAAGGCCATATTATCAGCACTCATCGTTACTTTGACCGTTGAAAGCCCGTCGATGGACACTTCCTTGGTCACAAAACCTAAATAAGAGATGAGCAATGCTTTTGCATCATTAGGAACTGACAATTCAAAATTCCCATCAAAGTCGGTGGTCACACCTTTATTCGAATTCTTGATTTGAACTGTAGCACCCATTAAAGGCACTCCAGCATCATCCGAAACGGTACCTTTTATTGTGCGTTGCTGCTGACTTTGGCTGACCGCTTTGCTGGCCTCCATCGTTGCATCTTCTTTAATGACCACTTGTCTCAAATCAATTTCATAGAGCAAGTTGGTGTTTTTTAAAGCCGCATTCAAAATCGTTGCCACGGTCGCATTTTTCAGTTTTAACGATACTTTATGCCTTAAAACATCATCTTTATAGAAGAATATGAATTCACTCTTAGTTTGAATTTCATTAAATAACTCCTCTAAGGAAACATCCTTAACATTGATATCCATTTTGGTTTGGGCCTTCGAGAAATTCGCAAAAGCGGAGCCCAAACCAAGGGTTACTAGTAATAGGAAAACTCGCATCATATGTACCAAATAGTATCTAAAAGATTTTATCCTTTTAAAAGAATAAAGGTTCTCATTTTTATTCATAATTTTGTTTTAGTGGTTAATATTGCTGATTTACAGTGGTATTGATTTTTTTGAATGCTAGAGGATGTTGACGCATCTTCTAGCTTTTTTTAATGGCTAGATGTTTTCACTTGTGGTTGGTTTTTAGTTAATAATGAGTTTATTATCTTGAGTTAATTGATAGTCGAATCCGGAAGATTGTGTCGCTTTAATGGTTTGCATGACCT
>JBARDR010000250.1:0-3155 GCA_049795335.1 Gelidibacter sp.
CCAATAACTTTAACGGAATCAGGGATGACCTTAATTTTGTATAACATGTCATAACCTGGTGCAAACTCAATAGTCACATCGGCGTTAACGGGCACCTTTTTTACCGCCAGGGATTGATAAGGAAAACGTAAAGTATCGGGTTGGATAGAAATAACATCTACTGAATTCCTGAACCTAGCCCTTATTTTAGGTGCATTTTGTTGGGCATTCCAAACATAGGTTTTGTTTTTAAGCACCACATCTGTGTTAAAATCAATTTGTAATTTGGGTTTATAAAACGAATACCGCAACAAATTAAAGCCATAGGCATTAACCGTAACATTGACTTTTTTTGTACTGTCAAGATTGACATGATGTTCTTCTGGAACGTTTTTAAAAACAAGTTCAAAAGAAATAGTCTCCGTATAATTCTTTGAGAGTTTGGTCACGGCCAAAAAACAGAAGGACAACAAAAAAAAGAGTCCAAAAACATTAAGTTTTCTGCTTTTTATTGATTTAGAAAGTTTCGCCTTTAATTTATTGTACATGTTTAAAAAACAATTTTGGGAATCTCATCTCAGGGTTTTCTTTTAATAGTTTTACGGAAAGTGTGGATTTCAGAAATCCATAACCATATCCAAAAAACTGAACTAATATCGCTATGACGGCCAAAACAGCAATGATCAAGTTTTTTGAACTGATAGTTGCCAGTAAAAATGCAATCGCAATATAAATGATATAAATGTACAACAACCATTTTATTTGAAAGAGAAACAGTACTAAACTAATGACCAATCCCAATGAAAAAAATGTAGGTAACCAAAAAATAAATCGTTCTGATTCTGGATGCCACGAGTTTAAAATAGGACGTACCATACCAAACTTATGGACTTGCTGATAAAACTTTGACCAAGAAATCCTTCGTTTATGATATACATAGGCATCTTTTATTAGTTTACTCTTAAAACCCAAATTGAGAAGACGTAATGAAAGATCAGGATCTTCGCCTGGATGAATGGTTCCAAAACCACCCGAAGCTTCAAATGCTTTTTTTGAAATCCCCATATTAAAACTCCGCGGTTGGAAATTATCAGAATCCTTACCTCCTCTGATACCTCCTGTGGTCATAAAGGAAGTCATGGCAAAATTGATGGCTTTTTGAAGTTTTGAGAATGATGGGTGCGCTGCATCCGGCCCACCAAAACAATCGGTGTAATGATCGGTTAAAATCCTACTGACCACTTGAAGATAATTTTCAGGCAGTAGCACATCTGAATCTAAAATAATAAAGTAGTTTCCTTCCGCCCTTTTCATGCCATAATTTCTAGAGTCACCAGGACCAGAATTCTGCTTAAAATAATAAGCGATTTTCAATTGGTCCGCAAAGCGTTCTACAACTTTATCGGACGGAAACGTCGAACCATCCTCAATAATGCAAATGTTGAAGTCAAAATTACCTTCGAGTTTCGTGAAACTTTCCAAAAGCTCATGAATCTCATCAGGCCGATTATAAACAGGAATTATAAATGAAAAATGCAGTGTATTCATAAAAATCAAAGGTAAGGAATCAAAACACAAAAGCCACCAATTGGTAGCTTTTGAAAGTATAAATTAAGATTTTTTTGAACTCTTTATTTGCTTATAAAAGCATCCATGATTTCGTTACTGACACCCATATTGCTAAATCCACCATCATTATAGAGGTTTTGAAGCGTCACACGCTTAGTCAAGTCACTAAATAAAGTCACGGTATAGTTGGCGCAATCCAAAGCAGTCGCATTTCCTAAAGGCGACATTTTATCAGCATAAGCAATAAAACCGTCAAATCCTTTAACTCCCTGACCAGCAGTCGTAGGCGTTGGAGATTGTGAAATAGTATTCACTCGTACTTTCTTTTCTCTACCGAAGAAATAACCGAAACTACGCGCAATACTTTCTAAATAGGCCTTATTATCTGCCATGTCGTTATAATCAGGAAATACACGTTGGGCTGCCATATAGGTCAAAGCAACAATACTACCCCACTCATTCATCGCATCAGCTTTGTAAAGGGTTTGCATCACTTTATGGAAAGACATTGCAGAAACATCGGTTCCTTTTTGAGTCCACTCATAATTTTGATCGGTATAATGTCTCCCTTTTCTTACGTTGATAGACATTCCAATGGAATGAAGCACGAAATCAATTTTTCCTCCTAAGATTTCAACTGACTTAGCCACTAAGTTTTCTAAATCTTCAATAGAGGTTGCATCAGCAGGAACGATTTGAGAACCTGTCTTTTTGGCCAATTCATCAATTTGCCCCATGCGCATTGCGATTGGTGCATTGGTCAATACAAATGTACCTCCCTCTTCGTGAACGCGTTCTGCCGTTTTCCAAGCAATTGAATTTTCATCTAAAGCTCCAAAAATAATTCCTCGTTTTCCTTTTAATAAGTTATATGCCATGTTTATAATTGTTTTTAATTAATGCTAAGCAATTTAAATTTCAAAGTTAATAAAACTTTAAACTTATGCTTCGTTTTAATTTCTAAATCTTCACTAATGTCGTTCCTTATGGGAAAGTAACGGCCGTTTTTTATGGAAGTATTTCAAGTGAGGAGGTGTTCAAAAGAAATGCATCTTTTAAAACCCATTAATTCAGCAACTGTTTCGCATGCTCAATAGCAGAACTCGACATGTTCACTCCGTCTAACATTTGAGCGATTTCGACAATGCGTTCCTCAGGATTTAAAAGTTTCAATTGCGTTCGGGTGACCTCGCCGATATCTTCTTTAAACACCTTAAAATGCATATCGCCCTTTGCGGCAATTTGAGGTAAGTGGGTAATGGTAAATACCTGCATCGTTTTACTCATTTGTTGCATGATAGAGGCCATTTTATTGGAAATCTCTCCAGAAACCCCAGTATCAATTTCATCAAACATGATGGTCGGTAGTTGCGTATAATTGGTCAGTATCGACTTTATAGCCAACATAATCCGCGATAATTCCCCTCCGGAAGCTGCCTTTTTAAGTTCATTAAATTGACCGCCTTTATTGGCTGAGAATAAAAATTTCAAATCATCCTTACCGTTGTTGAAAAAGGTATCCGATTTGGTCAATTCTACATTAAATCGGGCGTTTGGCATTCCTAAAGTTTCCAAAAGCATTTCCAATTGCTTGGTCAGCCCTGGAA
>JBARDR010000251.1:0-3394 GCA_049795335.1 Gelidibacter sp.
AGATCACATTATATAATACATGACAAAGAAAAGAAGAAAGGGATCATCAAATAAGATCTCTAACCTAACAAATACAATTCTAAGTATTTTAAAAAAAGATAGAAATCAATCCTACAATTATAAACAAATAGCTGCTAAACTTGAGGTAGATGATGCCTCTAGCAGAAATCAGATCATAAAAAAACTTCAAGAATTACTTGCTAAAAAGGAAATTGAAGAAACTGAACGTGGCAAGTTCAAAGCCATTGTTAATACCGAATATCATACGGGAATCCTGGATATGGCGTCAAAAGGTTCGGGCTATATCATTTCTGCGGATTTTGAAGAAGATGTCTATATCGCTTCAAACAATATCAACAAAGCCTTAAATGGTGATGAAGTTGAATTTTATACTTACAAACGCCGTAAACAAGGTAAGTTTGAAGGTGAAATAACAAACATCATTAAACGTGCAAAAAGTGAATATGTGGGTGTGATACAAATCCACCCAAATTATGCTTTTGTTGTTGTGAACGGGAATAAAATGTATAAAGACATTTTCGTACCCATCAATAAAATCAATAACGCTGAAAATGGCGATGTCGTTCTTGTTTCTCTTGAAAGCTGGGAAAAGAATGAAGATTCTCCAAAAGGTGCGGTCTTAAAAGTGTTAGGTAAACCTGGAGAACACAACACCGAAATCCACGCGATTTTGGCCGAATACGGGCTGCCTTATGAGTTTCCTGCTGAAGTAGAAGAATATGCGAATACTTTAGATACGACAATTAGCCAGGCGGAAATTGACAAACGTCGGGACATGAGGAAAGCGTTGACGTTTACGATTGATCCAAAGGACGCTAAAGATTTTGATGATGCGATCTCTTTCGAAATCTTGGAAAATGGGATGTATGAAGTCGGGATTCATATCGCCGATGTGTCGCATTATGTGCGAGAAGGCACCATCTTGGATGATGAAGCTTATGAACGTGCCACTTCTGTTTATTTAGTAGATAGAGTAGTGCCAATGCTTCCTGAAGTGTTATCGAATATCGCCTGTTCTTTAAGGCCAAACGAAGAAAAATATACGTTTTCTGCCGTGTTTCATATGAATGACCAAGCAGAGATTAAAGACCAATGGTTTGGAAGAACGGTAACGTATAGTGATGCGCGTTTTTCGTATGAAGAAGCACAAACGATCATTGAAAACAATATCCAAATTCCTGCGCAGTCAGATATCTCATCAATAAATACGCTAATTCCGGAACATATTTCCATCGAAGGCAATGCGTATAACGCAGATCCGAAAATAGCCTATGCCATTTTAAGAATGGATGAAATGGCAAAAATGATGCGAGGCAAACGTATGAAGGATGGTGCGATTTCATTTGATAAAGTAGAGGTGAAGTTCGATTTGGATGCCCAAGCCAATCCGATTGGTGTGTTTTTCAAGACCAGTAAAGATGCCAATAAGCTGATTGAAGAATTTATGTTGTTGGCCAATAAAAAAGTGGCTGAATTTATAGGCAAACAATCGCCTAGAAAGACGTTTGTGTATCGTGTGCATGATGAGCCAGATGCTAGTAAATTGAATGCCTTACAAGGCGTGGTTTCTAAGTTTGGCTACAAACTGAATTTCAAGGATCGCACTAGTATTGCGAATTCCTTAAACGGATTGTTGCGCGATGTTCAAGGGAAAAAAGAACAAAATTTGGTCGATACGCTGACGATTAGAAGTATGAGTAAAGCCGAATATACCACGCATAATATTGGACATTACGGCTTGGCATTTGATTATTACACGCATTTTACTTCGCCAATTCGTCGTTATCCTGACGTGATGGTGCATCGTTTATTGCAATATTACTTAGACGGTGGAAAATCGGCCAGTGAAACCATTTACGAAGAGAAATGTAACCATTCCAGTAACATGGAAAATTTGTCCACAAAGGCCGAGCGGGATTCCATTAAATACATGCAAATCAAATATATGGAAGACCATAAAAATGAAGAATTTGTGGGTGTTATTTCTGGAGTGACCGATTGGGGAATTTATGTAGAAATCATCAGCAATAAATGTGAAGGCATGGTTTCGGTAAGAGATATGAATGATGATCATTATGAATTTGATGAAACAGAGTATGCTTTGATTGGCAGAAAAACAGGAATCAGTTATCAACTTGGTGAGGAAGTCGTGGTTAAAGTTAAAAACACGGATTTAGCCAAAAAACACCTCGATTTTACCCTGATTGGAAAACCAGAAATTATACACTTATAAAAAATTTAACGGTAGTTTATATCGATCTATTTAAAATTTTAATTCTATGATTCTTACCACGACCAACTCCATTGAGGGGTTTAAAATTCTGGAATATAAAGGCATTCTCTCTGGAATTTCAGTGAATGTTCAAGCCATCATTTGTGTTTTTAATAGCCGATTTTAAATAATTAAATTGAAAAAACGTTTGATAGAATTAAAACAAACTATAAAAATAAAAATTATGAAGCGATTATTGATAATCATGACACTTTTTTTAAGTGTTAATGCTATAGCTCAAGGGGATATTGAAAAGAATCTTGGCGACTTTAATGAAATTAAAGTATATGACTTAATCAATGTAGAATTGGTCAAATCCAATGAAAATAGAGCCATTATTTCTGGAGATAATAAAAGCGATGTGGAAGTAATCAACAAAAACGGTTCCCTCAGAATTAAAATGCGTCTTGGACAAAACTTTGTAGGTAACAAAACGGTGGTCACTTTGTATTTTAAAAATATAGAGGTGATTGATGCCAATGAAGGGTCTTATGTGTCTTCTGAAGATATATTCAAGCAATACAATATTGAATTGAGAGTTCAGGAAGGAGCTATTATAAAAGTGCCGTTGGATGTTACCGATTCTAAAATTAAAGCCGTTACAGGTGGCGAAATTGAGGTTATGGGTAAAGCGGTAAGACAAGATATTTCCATGAATACAGGTGGTATTTTTCAAGGTAAAAATTTAGAATCTGAATCTACATATATATCCATTAGCGCTGCTGGAGAAGGGCATATCAATGCGTCAAGATTGGCAGATGTGAAAATTAGAGCAGGAGGCGACGTTTATATTTATGGCCATCCAGAAAAGGTAAATGAAACTAAGATGTTAGGTGGTCGTGTTAAACTTATGGAATAAATTTTCAAAAGTATGTGCTGAACTAATAGTTTTAAATATAGTATAAGCACAAGGCATTGATACAGTTTTGAAGCCTCTAAAGCCTTTAAGAAGATAAAAAATTATGTAGCTTTGTTGAAACACTAATTTTATGTTTGACGAGGTTTTATCGGCTATTCCTTTTGGAATCATTTTGGCATTTACCATTGGTCCGGTTTTTTTTGTACTCCTGGAAACCAGTGCTACCAAAGGATTTAAAAGTG
>JBARDR010000252.1:0-8358 GCA_049795335.1 Gelidibacter sp.
GAGTTGGTTTTGTCATAGCCCAAGAGTATTTACCGGAAGCGACCGGTGGCGACACACGTTTGTTCTTAATGAATGGGGAGCCTTTACAGGTCAACGGTCAATATGCATTAATGCAACGGGTCAATGCTTCGGGAGATATTAGAAGTAATATTCATGCGGGCGGTAAGCCTGAAAAAGTCAAAATGACAGATCAAATCATGGAACTTGCGGATATTGTAAGACCCAAATTGGTTCAGGACGGCATGTTTTTGGTCGGCCTTGACATTGTAGGCTCTAAATTGATGGAAATTAATGTGTTTAGTCCTGGTGGTTTAAATGTGATGGGGCAAATGTATGACGCCGATTTTGCAACCCCTGTAATCGAAGCGATTGAACGAAAAGTTTATTACAAAAGCATGTACGGAGATTATCTTTATAATAGCAGACTGGCAACCCTATAAAAAACGCCAATACCAATTTCTAATCTATTAAACACATAAAAAGTCCTTTTTCTGGGGTGATGTTATGTTTTGTAGGGTTCAACTTTTTATAAAAATTTAGATTTCAACTCCGGTGTGGGAATCATGCATTCATCCTTCTTACCATACCATTGGTATCGGTTTTTGGCTATATAGTCGTACACCCAATTTCTGAGAAATGCCGGAACAGTCAAAAAAACGCTCATCAGATTCCTTGGGAATCCAAGTTTCGATGCGATTTTTAACGCTGCGGTAGATTTATAGGAAATGCCTTTTTCTGGAGCATAGAGCAGGATAGAATCCATTTGAGCGTTATCAATATTAAACTTCTTAATAATTTGTTGCCCAACCTCACTTTGCAAGGCTGTATAGCGAAACACATCATCCTTATCGTGCTTGATCACATATTGGACCGACGCCTCACAAAGATTGCAAACCCCATCAAAAAGAATAAGTTGTTTGTTATTTTCCAAATTTATGGACATGCTGTTTTATCTTTAATTTCTTATTAGATTGATGATGGATGGCGATGGCCGATAATCGATAACATCAACTAAAGACAGCCAACTGAAGACTATTTGACTCTCTCCACCAATTCCAACTGCTCAACACTGACATTAGTCGTAAACATGCCGTAATTGATCACAGCCTTATTTTTTTCGAGCTTATCAATGCTGCCAACGGCTCTTCCATCTTGCAAACGGACACGGTCGCCCACCTTAAAAACAGGTTTTGGCTTTGGTGCAGCGGCCACCTTTATTTTAGCGGCTTTCTTTTTTTGACGAATAACTTCAACTGTTTTCTCAGCTTCTGCAATGACTTTTTGTTCTTTAGCTTTCTGAACTTTTTTCACGGTAGCGGAAACTTTCTTTCGCTTGGAATTTTCAATTTGAACTACTTTGAATAATTCGGCCATGAGTTCCTTTTTTTGATGGTTATCAAAGTAGCGTTCTGACAAATCATTCATTTTTTGTCCCAAATAAATAAGGCGCTGGTTACTGTCATACAGTTCTTGATAGCTTTCTAATTTTTTTTGTATTTTCAGATTGATTTCTTCTAGTTTCTCCGCTTCGCTTAATTTTTTCTGTTCATTCACTTTTAAGGAGCGTTCCGTTTTTTCGAGTTTTGAACGTTCTTTCTGCAGTTTTGCGATGGTCGCATCAAATCGGACTTTTCCGCGTTCGATTTTCTTTTTAGCCCGATTGATCAAACTGAACGGAATCCCATTTTTTTGAGCCACTTCAAAAGTAAATGAACTTCCAGCTTGACCTAAAGCGAGTTTATACATAGGTTCCAGGCTGACTTCATCAAACATCATATTGGCGTTTTGCATAAAAGGCAACTCGTTGGCCAAAACCTTGAGATTGGAGTAGTGGGTGGTGATAATGCCGTAGGCGTCTCGATGGTAAAACTCCTCCAAAAAGGTTTCTGCTAAAGCCCCGCCTAATTCAGGATCACTTCCGGTTCCAAATTCATCTATTAAGAAAAGAGTATGCTGATTACACTTCTTTAAGAAGTAATTCATCTGCTTTAATCGATAACTATATGTGCTTAAGTGGTTTTCAATCGATTGATTGTCTCCAATATCAGTTAATATTCGATCAAATAAGCAGACTTTGCTACGAACATGCACTGGAATCAGAAGTCCACTTTGTAACATCACTTGCAGAAGGCCCACCGTTTTAAGAGTGATGCTTTTTCCGCCAGCATTTGGACCTGAAATCACAATAATTCTATTTTCTGGATGTAATTCGATAGACTGTGAAAAGGTTTTTATATGTTTCTTTTGATTGGAAATATAAAGTAAAGGATGAAGGGCGTCTTTCAGAACATAATCTCTATTGTCAGTTATCTCCTGTAAAATAGCATTCATAGAGGCCGCATATTTCGCTTTGGCGAAAATAAGATCCAATTCTGTCAAGAACTCCTGATAATCCTTGAGCAAATCGCGAAAGGATCTTGCATAATTAGTCAGTTGTTTTAATATTCTGGTCACTTCTTCCGTCTCTTCAAAGACCAAATTGTTGAGTTCTCGGGTATATCTAAACGTAGCTTCTGGTTCAATATAAACAATACTTCCCGTTTTACTTGCTCCTAAAATGCTGCCTTTCACCCTGCGTCGATACATGGCCTTAACCGCTAAAACACGCTTATTTTCAACAACAGATTCTCGGATATCATCCAAATAATCCATAGCCGAGTTAGAGTTTAAGGCAGATACAAAACTTTGGTTAATTTTACCTCTTATCTCATTGATTTCTTGCCTCAGATTAAATAGTGTTGGAGATGCATTATCTTTTACATCGCCAAACCGATCAATAATAGCATCTATTTCATGAATCAATTCATTGGTAACGGGAATCGTGGAGGAAAACTCAAATAGATGCGGATAATACTCATGAAATTTCTTTAAAAAATTAATGATTTCATTCGATGCCATGGAAATCGCCTTAATTTTTCTAAAACTGATGGTTTCCAAATAAGAATTCTCTATTTTCAGAAGCTGAATCTCTTTGGTTATCGGCTCAAAACCGTGATTGGGAATTCGGTTATCATTTTCAAAAGAAGCCAAATAATCATTGGTTCGCTTCAAAGCCATGAGCAAGTCTTCCTTTTTAGAAAACGGCTTGCAATGTAAAGCTCTTTCGGTCCCCAAATGAGTCATGCAATAAGCAGACATCTGGTCAAGGACGGTATAAAATTCAATATCTTTTAAGGTTTTCTCTTGAATGTGCATTCTCTTTTGGTAATCTTTAATAAGCTTCAAATTTACGGAAAATTAAACTTTTTGAATATAAATTTCAGCACCAACATAAAACCTCTTATTTTTATAAAAATCAGAAAAAATCATGACTATCCATATGCCTTCAAGTTGGAAAAAACAATTACGGACAGAGTTCGAAAAGCCTTATTTTAAGGAGTTGATCAGCTTTGTTCAGCAGGAATATGATACCAGTACCTGTTATCCAAAAATGGAGGATATTTTCAATGCGTTTGATTGTTGCCCATTTGATCAGGTTAAAGTGGTCATTATCGGTCAGGATCCTTACCATGGTGCAGGACAAGCGAATGGATTATGTTTTTCAGTTAACGATGGCATTGTCCATCCACCATCACTTAAAAATATTTTTAAGGAATTGAAAACGGATTTGGGAAAACCATATCCCGTTTCCGGAAACTTGGAATCCTGGGCAAAACAAGGGGTACTTTTATTGAATGCAACCTTAACCGTTAGAGCAGGAGCGGCAGGAAGCCATCAAAAGAAAGGTTGGGAGACCTTTACGGATAAGGTTATAAAAACCATAAGTGATCAAAAAAATGACGTGGTTTTCTTACTTTGGGGAGGTTTTGCCATAAAAAAAACTAAATTTATTGACGCCGCAAAACATACCATCATCACTTCGGGTCATCCTTCGCCTTTAAGTGCCAATCGAGGGTATTGGTTTGGAAATAAATGTTTCAGCAAAACTAACTACCAGTTGGAGCAAGTTCAAGAGACTCCAATTGACTGGTAATCAAAGCTGAATCTTTTTTAACAGACTTAACTTTAGAAACTTCTTTTTTGATAGTTTTATTACAACTGAAGGCGAGTAGGAGAAAATTTAAAGCAACTAAGGAAGCCACAATTAAAGCAATACTGACAATCATATTTTTTAATTTATGTCATAAAATGACGCGATTTGGAATGTCAAAGGTAGCCAATTATATCAATTTTAACACTAATTCACAAAAATCTTTATAAAATGTTAAAATTTAACCTTGTAAATCAAAGGATTGAAACAATCTCCTTATAATCCTTAGGTTCTGAAAGAATATCGAGTTTCATCAGTTTCTGCTGCACTTTTTTAACGGTACCCTCATCTAAATTGCTTTGTGACCATTCTGTTAGAGTTAACCATTCCTGAACATCTTCTAATTGGAGTTCATACCTATTGGCAATCATTCGGTCAATACTTGGAATTTCCTTAAAATCAACTGTCGTATTATTGATGACCTCCAAAATAGATTTTACGACACCTTCATTAGCTTCCAAGAATTCATTTCTGACGGCAATTACAAAACAAGGCCATGGCGTTGGACAGTTAGCGATACGTCTAAAAACTCCTGAATCCAC
Source organism: Gelidibacter sp. (assembly GCA_049795335.1). Lineage (GTDB taxonomy): Bacteria > Bacteroidota > Bacteroidia > Flavobacteriales > Flavobacteriaceae > Gelidibacter. The sequence continues at coordinate 4,573 of JBARDR010000252.1, forward strand.
AATAGGCTTAGTCATGAATTTTTCCCACATAAAATAATCGGCATCGCCATTGCTCAGCGCTTTCACAGCGCCATCTAAATCCTGTACAACTTCAAATTTAAGATCTGTATCTAAATCCCAGCCCTGATTCTCAGCATTGATATAAGCCATCAAATGAGAACCTGAGCCATATCTGCTAATCGCACAACGTTTTCCTTTCAGATCTTTTACCGATTTAAAATCAGAGCCAGCAGCGACATGAATTCCCCAAATAAGCGGAGTTTCAACAAAAGTTTGAACAATTTTACTCGGATTTCCTTCAGCAATATCCTTCACAATCCCTTCGGTTAATATGACGGCCATATCGATAGCACCCGTTCGGAGTGCTTCACTCATCGCGCCAGTGCCACCAGGGTAGTCTTCCCAACGCAAATTAATTCCTTCTTGTTTGTATTGGCCATCCTTAAGCGTTAAATACCAGGCCAAGTTAAAATGTTCTGGGACGCCACCTATTTTTACTGTTTTCATTCAAAATTCATTTTCATTCCCTTGAAAAAGGGAATCTCTTATGTTTTCTTTTCCATGATGTCATTAGCGCCATATGGTTAAGATATTTTTTTTAAGCAGTATTCGTTAATTTCTAAGCGAACTACTCGACTAACTTATTTAAAGTGTAAAGGATCAATTCGTTCACAGTTTTATTAGAATTCTCAGTAAACTCACCGGTCGCTCTGTTTGCTATAATAGCATTCATCGATAAGGCTTTGTGACCTAAAAGCGCCGACAATCCGTAGATTCCGGCAGTTTCCATTTCAAGATTAGTAATGGGCATATTGTTATAATTGAAACTTCCTAATTTATCATTAAGATCATTATCCTGAACAGGCAGCCTTAAAACCCGACCTTGAGGGCCATAAAACCCAACATTCGTGGCGGTAAATCCTTTTACGGTTTTGGGGGAGCTGAGTTTTTTGAACAACTCATCATTACATTTTACAACATAAGGTCTGGATTTCAACGGACTCCAATCGGTATGTTTTACCAAAGCATCTGATATCGCAGGATATTGCACGCTTTCACTTTTATAAAAATGTAAAAGACTGTCAAATCCTACAGCGAAATCACTAATCAGAAAAGAATCGATGGGAATTTCTTTTTGAATGGATCCAGAAGTCCCGACTCTGACGATTTCCAAAGACGTGAGCTTCTCCTTGATTTCACGTTTTTCTAAATCGATGTTTACTAAGGCATCCAATTCATTAAATACGATATCAATATTGTCCGTACCAATTCCGGTAGAAATAACGGTCATACGTTTGCCTTTATAGGTCCCTGTTTGCGTATGAAATTCTCTTTTTCTGGTTTGAAATTCGATGGTGTCAAAATGTTGTGTCACACTGTCCACACGGTCAGGATCACCAACGGTTATGATTGTTGTTGCAAGATGTTCAGGTCTTAGATTAAGATGATAGACACTGCCATCTGTATTGAGAATAAGTTCTGATGCTTTTATAGACATTAGATTGTTTTTATAAGTTTATTTTGGACTTTACTAAACTGAAAATCCATTTTTTTGACGCCTCCAAAGTCTATGGAGGTCATCAGTTCATCCGCAAAATTATCTTGCTTAGTAGTCGCTTCCTGTCCTTTGCCATTTAAAATGATTTGATCTTTTTCTTCCGTATAGAAAATAGAAAGCGTATCAATCATTTTATTTATTTGCAGATCTCCAAAACCATAATAGCCTTGAAAATTAAGAATATACCCTAAGAGATGACGCCTAGATTTTATTTTTTGATCTGAAATCACATGAAGTGTATGCATTTCCAAGGTTGAAAGTCCTGTTACAGAGTCAGGAAAACGTTGTAAATGCGCCTTTAAACAGCTGGCTAAATATGGAAAAGAAGATTTATGTACAATATATGGTTTTAAGAGGTTGTGGTCTTTTCCGCAATAAATCCGCCATAAAGCGCTCATCAAATTCCGATCTTCTCCAGAAAGTGTAATCTTGTTTTCGTAATGTTGGTGAAGCTGATCTGGTTTTAATTCTGCCAAACCTTTAAGATCATTTTCGCCTTTTACCCGTCCGCTACATACTAAATAGAGGGGGAGCTTTATTTTCTTGTGATTTAACATACTGATGATGGCTATCAAATTGATATGACAAAACAAATCATATTCAAACCATAGCACAATCTGTTGGAACTGATCGGTATGGTTTAAAATATCCAATTCTTTTTTAAACTCATCCTCATTCATTTCAATCTCATAAAAATCAGATAAAAATGTCTTTCTGAGCTTGAAGAATTCTTCAGAATCAACCTCTTCAGTGGTTGGACCTTCACACAGCATTTCTTGCCATGTCAAAAACCTACCTGTATATTCAAGTTCTTTCAAATAATCCGTCAGATTACTGCCATTGGTAATATGTAAAGTTTGAGTTGCCATCAACCTCCAACACGTTTAACCGCAAAGCCCTTTTCTTTCAATATGGCCATAATTTTATCGCGATAATCGCCTTGAATCACTATTTTATCATCTTTGAAACTCCCACCAACACTGAGTTTGGTTTTGAGTTCCTTTGCTAAGATTTTGAAATCTTCAGTAGCACCTGTATAGCCCTCTAAAATAGTCATGGGCTTTCCCTTTCGTTTTTCATATTTGCAAATAATAGGTTCGTCTTGCAACCAAATATTTGAGCTTTCAACTTTGGGAGTTTCTTCAGGGATATGCTCTGGGAATAAATTTTTGAGCTGGTCTTTTAAATCCATTTTTTTTAAGTCTTAACTTCTCAGTCTGCAGTATTCAGAATAAGTTGCATGACTACCAACTGCCACCTGAAGACTGCCAACTGAATCCTATTTCTTAATCAATCCTAATTCTAATAAACGTTGATGTAAAAATTCTCCAGCGGTAATATCTTCATATAGCTTAGGATGGTTTTCATCAATACAGCTTTCTAAAACATTCAGTTTCATTTCACTAACGGGATGCATAAAAAATGGAATCGAAAATCGAGAGGTTCCCCATAATTCTTTCGGTGGGTTGACCACGCGATGGATGGTAGATTTTAATTTATTATTGGTGTGACGCGATAACATATCGCCAACATTGATCATCAATTCATCAGGCTCTGCAATAGCGTCAATCCACTCACCTTTGTGATTTTGCACTTGCAAACCACGTCCTTGAGCGCCCATTAAAAGCGTAATCAAATTGATGTCGCCATGTGCTGCGGCACGAACGGCCTCTTTAGGCTCATCCTTAATTGGAGGATAATGGATAGGTCTTAAAATAGAATTCCCATTATGGATATAATTATCAAAATAAGTTTCTTCCAAATTTAAATGCAAAGCCAAGGCTCGGAGTACATATTTTGCCGTCTTTTCAAGCATTGCGTAGGCTTCCTTACCAACAGCATTAAACTTTGGCAATTCAGCGACCATCACATTCTCAGGATATTCCTTCGAACGAACAGGATCAACTTCAACATACTGACCAAAGTGCCAAAATTCTTTTAAATCGCCTTGTTTTTGACCTTTTGCGCTCTCCTTCCCAAAGGATACATAGCCACGTTGGCCGCCAATATCAGGGATTTCATATTTCTGCTTCGTTTCTAAAGGTAATGAGAAAAAATTCTTTACTTCACTATAAAGATCATCTACTAATTTTTCGTCTAAAAAATGACCTTTAAGGGCCACAAAGCCAATTTCCTCATAGGCTTTACCAATTTCATCAATAAATTTCTGCTTTCTCACTGGATCACCAGAAACAAAATCCTGAAGATTTACACTCGGTATCACATTC
>JBARDR010000253.1:0-1920 GCA_049795335.1 Gelidibacter sp.
CCATTAATTTGGACGCCATCAAATTTGTGGGTTACGCGTTTCAAATCGAAATGAAATTTAAAGCCCATTTAATGGGTTTTAAAATTGAAGAAGTTCCTGTGATTTTTACAGATCGCGCAAAAGGAAAGTCGAAAATGAGTAGCGGTATTATTTCTGAAGCTATTTTTGGAGTGATGTATATGAAAATAAAAAGCCTATTTGGCAACTAATATGAAACGAGCATGCTAGAAATTTTACTACCCATGGGAATAGTTGATTGCGAACAGCAGGTGTCCATTAAAAAACAATAGAATAAACACATGAAAGCAAAAACGGTACTTATTAAAAATGCCAAAATTGTTAATGAAGGACAAATTTTTGAAGGAGATATTTTAATAGAGGGCGAATTCATTAAAGAAATTTCCGATTCGATCAGTGCAAAATCGTCGGATGTGTTGGTCATTGATATTGAAGGGCAATATGTTTTTCCAGGCGTTATCGATGATCAAGTGCATTTTAGAGAGCCAGGCTTGACGCATAAAGCAACTATCGAATCAGAATCTAAAGCTGCGGTAGCGGGTGGGATTACTTCATTTATTGAAATGCCCAATACGGTTCCGCAAACGACGACCATTGAAAAGTTGGAAGAGAAATTTGATATTGCCGCAAAAACCTCTTATGCTAATTATTCCTTCATGTTTGGTGGCACGAACACCAATTTGGAAGAAATATTAAAGGTGGATTCCAAGAACGTAGCGGGTTTGAAATTATTTTTAGGATCTTCAACGGGCGATATGCTGGTGGACAATACCGAGGTTTTAGAAAAGATTTTCAAAAGTACCGATCTGTTGATTTCAGTACATTGTGAAGATGAAGCTACCATCAAAAAGAATCTTGAAGAGCACATCCAAAAATTTGGAAACGATATTCCGATGGCCTATCATCCTATTATCAGAAGTGCTGAAGCCTGTTATATTTCCTCGTCTAAAGCGATAGATTTAGCTAAAAAAACTGGGGCGCGATTACATGTTTTTCATGTATCCACGGCAAAGGAAACTAAACTGTTCAGCAACAAAGTTCCGTTGAAGGATAAAAAAATTACGGCGGAAGTGTGTATACATCACCTGTGGTTTAGTGATGAAGATTATGAGAAAAAGGGAACGTTGATCAAGTGGAATCCATCGGTAAAATCAGCAAAGGATCGGGATGAACTTTGGAAAGCGCTTTTGGATGACCGTATTGACGTGATTGCTACGGATCACGCACCGCATACTTTACAAGAAAAGCAAAATGTTTATACCGATGCACCTTCTGGCGGACCGCTTGTGCAGCACGCCCTTGTTGCTATGATTGAAGCCTATCATAAGGGTAAAATAAGCTTGGAGAAAATTGTCGAAAAAATGTGTCATAATCCGGCCATATTATTTCAGATTGAGAAGCGGGGTTATATCCGTCAAGGTTATTATGCTGATTTGGTCATTGTGGATATCAATAGTCCGTGGACTGTAAATAAGGATAATATTCTATACAAATGCGGATGGTCGCCTTTTGAGAATGTTTTATTCAAATCGCGGATAACGCATACTTTTGTGAATGGTTCCCTAGTGTATAGGAATTTCAAGTTTTTAAACGTTAAAGCTGGGAAACGATTAACTTTTAACCGATGAGACACTTTTTCTACATCCTTATCCTGATTTCTTTGGTTGGCTGTAACAGCGTTGATAAACCTGAAAAACCAAAAAACTTAATTGCCAAGGAGCAAATGTCAGACATTATGTATGATTTATACATCCTTAATGCAGCCAAAGGAGTTAATAGAAAATTATTGGAACTCAACGGGATTATGCCTTCAGATTATGTCTACGATAAATATGGTATTGACAGTTTACAATTTTCGAAAAGCAATGCCTATTATGCCTATGATACGGAGGTCTATACTAG
>JBARDR010000254.1:0-3785 GCA_049795335.1 Gelidibacter sp.
CATTAAACATGGTTAAAATAACAATCTTTGCATTGGGCATGATCATGCGTGTCAATTTTGCCAAATCCTCTCCTGAGGTCAATTTACCATCCGAAGAACCTGGCAAACTGATATCAAAAAAACAAACATCATAAGGCCTTTCCTTGGTGGCGCGTCGCAAAAGCTCATTGGCAGTGTCACAATCATTTGCGGTGTCAATGTCTAGGATCTGATGCTCCTTTTTACTCGCCATCAAGGTGTTTTGATAACCTTCAATAATAATGGGATGGTCATCTACCATCAAAATATGAATGTGCTGCATAGCTACTTAAATTGTATAAGGGATTTTCACTGTTATGGCGGTGCCTTGGTCAATTTCTGACTGGAACAGGACAGTTCCATTAAGCTGACTGACTCGTGATTTAATGTTTTTCAGACCAATTCCTTTTTTACTCTTGTTCGGATCAAACCCAACGCCATCATCATTTATGGACAAGTAAATTACAGAATTTTTCAATTGAAAACTAATGCTTACGGTTTTGGCCTTGGCATGTTTATAGATGTTTTGAAGTCCTTCCTGAACCATTCGGTAAATGTTTATTTTGGTTTTATTGGAAACGATCTCCCAGTCAATATCATCTGAATAATCAAATTCATATTCCAATTGATAGGCTGCGGCCTGTTCTTCAATCAATTCCAACAAAACATCGATAAATCCAGATCCCTCCATAAAATCGGCGTTCAGATCATGGGAAATTTTTCGAATATCATTTTCAATAATCTTCAATTCAGAAATATACTTGGATCGTGTCTGTGCTGCATCTTTTCCTTCATTAAGATTATAACTATCCAAACTCAAACGCGTTCCAAAAAGACGTCCTAAGATACCATCGTGCAACTCTTGCGAAATACGTTTTTTCTCTTCAAACCGCGCCCCATCAACTTTATCCTGTTGGGAAAGCAATAAATTGTAGATTTCCTCATTGACTTCCTGCTGGTCTTGTTTGAATTTCAATTCTATATTCTTGTTGCGTTGGGTGAAAATAATATAGACCAATATGGAACCTACCATTAAAACAAAGGAACTGATGATCCACCACATTTTCTCAGTGGCCATGCGTTCGTTTTCCAGCTGAATTTGGTCCGTTTCAAACTGCACTCGGGCAAATCGGTTGCGTATGCCACGCTCGTGAGCCAACAAACTATCACTCATACGAATGTGCTCTTTAAGATACGCCTTTCCCTCATCACCGGGGTTAAGTTCGGACAGCAATACCATGGATTCTAAAAAAATATCGATGGATGAGATACTTTCGGACAAATTATAGGAACTTTCGGCGTAGTGCAAAGCCTGATCAATCTTTCCTTGACCTTTATAAAATTTGGAGAGATCAATGCTAACTGCCAACTTTGTAACTGGATCCTCTAAGCTATCACTAAGCCGATAAGCCTCCATGAACATTTTTTCCATAGCGTCATAATCCTTTTCTTTCGCTTCAAATCTCGTAAAGGCAATATTATCAAGAACTAACGGGTAAAAACTAGGATCAGCCACAAATAAATCGCTCTGCTTTAATATCTCATAATACAGTTTAAGCGCGTCGTCATAATGCCCTTGCTTTCTTAAAACCACAGCCTTATTATGAATGGAGGTGTAATAGTCAGGTTTACCACCAGCCACACTCCGGATAATGTCAATAGCTTTATTATGATATTCTAAAGATTTTTCATACAATCCCAAGTCTAAGGAAATAATCCCCAATCGATTATAAAACATCCAAACCAGAGATAAATCGGTTTTTTTTGAAGCATAACCCTCCAACAACCTTAAAGCCTTGATGCACAATTCCTCACTGCCAAAGTAATCCCGTTCAATATATTGAATGAGCGAAAGGTTTGCCATAACTTCAATTTTTCGCCAAACCTCATCAACTTTATCATAATTTTTGATGGCATTGGTATAATAAAAATAGGCGCTGTCATTCTGACTTTTAATGGATTCTGAAATGCCCAAATTATGATTTGCGATGCCAATGGCCAAAGTATCCTTGACCCGCTTTGAAAGCTTGAGATTAAGATGATTTATTGTATTAAAAGCCTGGTAATCTCCCGTGTAAAGATAGACAGTAGACAACACTCGATTACTTTTCAAAAGGATACTGTCCACGCCAATTTTTTCGGAAAGCGCCACTGCCTTTTCAGCGTTATTCAGACGTTCCTCCATTGACAGATTCTGATTTTCTCCCAATTTGCGGAACCTTTGAATATGCTTATAGTCCTGCGAATTGAGAACCGCCTGTCCAACCATAAATGAACTAGAGAAACAAAACAGTAGTAGGACGACAAAAAATCTTAACACTTTGATGATTTATTAGACTTTAAAGTTAGAAGAATTATTCTAAAACTTCAGAATGTGCCCAAATTTAAATAAAGCTAAGGACTAAATCGCACATCCAGATCAACATAAATTATGGTGGATTTTACCCAAACTCGAGGGCAATTCGATGCAAGAACAACACAACAGTTAATTAAAGCCTTCTTTTGAAGACTGAAGTAAATTTCCGAGACCCATAATCGGTATGCAATCTGCAATAAATAGAAAACCAAAACAGGTTGATTTCAGACCCATGTTTAACGTCACTAGAGCTAATAAAAATAAAAAAGCCCTCAAAATAAGGGCTCTTTTAAATTCCAGGTTTTTCACTTATGATTGTGAAGGAAATCTGATTTTATCTTTTGAATGCGCTAACAAATCGTAATAAGTTTTAGCGGACTCTTGTTTTTTGATCTCATTTGTCGTTAGATTTTCTAAAGAGGATTGGTCGGTTTGACTAGATACTACTACAAATAAAGCAAGCATTAAAGTAATTTTCAAAGTTTTCATGTTGTTACAATTTAGGGATTTTATATTATTTCAGTTAATTAATAATTGGGATTAAAATATCATTCGAGGGAACAATGGATTATTAATTCTTGAGCATAATACTCGAGCAGTGCGCCTAAGGTCGAGGGAATATAGGCCTGCAAAAACTTCTTGAAATTGGATTGATTTCTTGAATAAGTGGATTCAGGGGCTTATTAAAGAATGTCAAATATATTATAAAAAAGTTATTAACAAAACTTTTGTCGGATTAAAATGCATTTAATCGACGAAATGCATCTCGTTTGTAGAAACCATGTACAAAACGTCGCAATTAGAAGACTTTTGGTCTACTTATTTCATCAACAAATTTTGAGATTTCCAGGTTTAAAATAACTACAACCTAATTTAAGTCATAACAATAAATCGCGGACGAATTAAAAACGGAAGAACGATAAGTACTTAATTAAAGAAATTGGAATTGATTTTAGGTATATCTAAAAGGGATCAAAAAAACCCTAATACTGAAAATATCCACACTATAGAGGTCTGAAATACTCAAATAGGATATTATTAATAATCTATCAACATGTCTTGTATAACTATAACAGGATTTAATCAATAATCTGTATAGATATTTCATGCCGGGTCAAGGACGGGTCAATCAGGGTAGATATATGTATGGTTATAGTATAGTTATAGCGTGGTTATAGAGTAGTTATAGCGTGATAACGCTCTTTAATACTGCTGTTCATCACACAAGACATTCACAGCTAAAACGGTGGGTAATGTTAATCCTGCTACGAGGACTTCTGAAGAATATTAACGCTTTCTAAAATTTCAAAACCACTCTAAAACAAAAAAGCATCCCGATTCTGTTAAAAACAGAAAAGGAAAGCTTCTCATTGGAATACCAAATTGCTCTGGTAATCACTACGTTCCGAAT
>JBARDR010000255.1:0-1616 GCA_049795335.1 Gelidibacter sp.
TTCAGCAGGGCTTCCGACCGGTAGGGAGGATTCGTTCAACACCAATAAAACCGATTATTGATAAAATATATGTCCAAGTGGACGTTTCCTTCAAAAACCCAAGAATGGTCGATGGAAGATTCAATTCAAAAGTGTCAAAAGCCGATTGCCCTTCCATAATTACGAAATGGTTTCGAATTTTTGGAGTGTCTTTTTAATAATATTGACACAGTCTAAAAGCTGTTCTTCGTTCATAACCAATGGTGGAGCAAAACGAATGATATTTCCATGAGTTGGTTTTGCCAATAATCCGTTATCGCGCAAGGCCAAACAAATATTCCAAGCGGTATCACTATCCTCATCATCATTAATAACAATGGCATTGAGCAAGCCTTTTCCTCTCACCAATTCGACAATGCCACTAGTTTTGATATAAGTATTCAATTCGCTTCTAAAAAGTTGTCCTAATTTTTCGGCGTTTTCCGCTAAGTTTTCGTCTTTAATCACATCTAAAGCAGCCATTGCAACAGCTGCAGCAACAGGGTTTCCGCCAAACGTGCTGCCGTGGTTGCCGGGTTGAATCACATTCATAATCGCATCAGCCGCCAACACCGCACTTACAGGATAGGCGCCTCCACTTAGGGCTTTCCCTAAAATTAAAATGTCTGGCTTTACATTTTCGTGATCTACAGCTAAAAGTTTCCCAGTTCTGCCGATTCCGGTTTGTACTTCATCGGCCATGAATAAAACATTGTATTGTTCACATAATGATTTCGCTTTTGATAAATACCCTTCACTTGGCACATACACGCCCGCTTCGCCTTGAATAGGTTCTACTAAAAATCCTGCAACATTGGGATGGCTCTTTAAAGTATCTTCTAAAGCTTGTAAGTTATCATATTCAATTTTTATAAAACCGTCAGTAAAAGGTCCAAAATTTTTACGTGCTACGGGATCATTGGAAAACGAAATTATCGTTGTCGTCCTTCCGTGGAAATTATTTTTACAAACAATTATTTCGGCTTGATGATCAGCAATACCTTTCACTTCATAGGCCCATTTTCTACAAATTTTAAGGGCAGTCTCTACAGCTTCTGCACCTGTATTCATGGGCAACACTTTATCATATCCAAAATATTTGGTGGCATACGCTTCAAACTTCCCTAATACATCATTGTAAAACGCACGTGAGGTTAAGGTTAAGGTTTGTGCCTGCTTTACCATCGCGTTGACAATTACTGGATGGCAATGCCCTTGGTTAACAGCGGAATAAGCGGACAGGAAATCGTAATATCTTTTTCCTTCAACATCCCAAACATACACACCTTCTCCTCTACTCAATACTACCGGTAGTGGATGGTAATTGTGTGCACCATACTTGTTTTCTAAATCGATCGCTTGTTGCGAAGTTAATTGGTCTAAAACAGCCATTTTATAAGAATTTAAAAGGTTCATGTCTTCTTGAAGACATCGTTTGACAACTGATAATAGTAGCAAACATTAATAATTACATCCCGCTGAGCGAGTTAAATAACCATTCCTTCTGTACCTTTATTCTTTCGATAGAACTCGAAAAAGCAGCGTGGGAGAGAAATCATCCCTAAGAACTCCAAAATTATGAAATAATTAGACTTCCA
>JBARDR010000256.1:0-8392 GCA_049795335.1 Gelidibacter sp.
TTGCGTTTTTCATAAAGACTAACTGAATTACATTATAAACATTCTAAAAACACACATATTATGGCTGAATTTATTAAAATCTATGAGGAGAACCCGAATGCTAAGGAGATAAAGAAAGTAATTGATGTGCTTAAAGCTGGTGGATTGATAATTTATCCTACCGATACTGTTTACGGATTGGGATGTGATATCAATAATATCAAAGCTTTGGAGCGTGTGGCGCAAATTAAAGGTATAAAATTGGACAAAGCCAATTTTTCTTTTATCTGTAGCGATTTGAGTAATTTGAGTGATTATGTGAAGCAAATAGATTCAACCACATTTAAAATATTAAAACGCGCCTTGCCAGGGCCTTATACTTTCATTCTTCCAGGTGCAAAAACGCTTCCGCATCCTTTCAAAAAGAAGAAAACCGTCGGTATTAGAGTTCCCAATAACAATATTGCTTTAGAAATAGTCAGGCAGTTGGGACGTCCAATTATTTCTACATCCATTAGAGATGAGGATGAGATCATTGAATACACCACAGACCCTGAATTGATTTTGGAGAAATGGGATAACCTGGTCGATTTGGTAATTGATGGGGGATATGGCGATAATTTAGCTTCAACCATTATTGATTTGTCGGAAGAAGAGCCTGTAATTGTGAGAGAAGGTAAGGGGAGCTTGGAAATATTTTAGGAAGCGATTTACTACTGTTTGACGATATTCATCATTGATGTTTGAGGATAGCATAAAGAATATGTTGGGGTAAGTGGGGTAAAATATATATATCAAAACTTGAATTTTATCAACGATTGTACATTTTAAAAGCGTTACTATTTATTAATGAAAGGGATAGCGTATTCGTTTTTATATAACAAAATATTGTTGTCGGGTTAAAACTAGCAGTGCTTCGGCCCACCTTGTATAGAAAGTCGTTTTAAAAGTTTTGTTCAACTACAGGCGTCTTTCATTTTTTATTATAAACTCTTATAAAAAACTTGAATTTACACAGGTATTTGATGTTAAGTCTGATACTTTCAGGGTTTTACCATATAATTTTTATATTCTATGTTCTATTAACGCCGCGACGGTTACTAAGCTTATCGAAAAGTCTTGGTTCTTTTATCGGACAATAGGGACGACAAATCCAAAAACAGATATTCCTGCCTATGTGCAGGAATGAAAAAAGCTCAACCGTCAAGTTGAGCTTTTTTATGATATTAAAACTTATTGCTAATTATTTTTTGTCTTCAGCAATCATGTTTTTCATTTCTTTTTCAACCATATCATAGAATTGGTCAATTTTAGGAAGTACTAAAATACGAGTACGTCTGTTGATTGATCTGTTCTCAGCAGTATCGTTAGATACTAATGGCACATATTCGCTACGTCCTGAAGCAATTAATTGTTTTGGATTAACACCTAATTGTTCCAATACTCTAACAATAGAAGTTGCACGTTTAACACTTAAATCCCAGTTGTCTTCCATTATGCCACCTTTTTTGTAAGGTACGCTATCTGTATGCCCTTCAACCATACATTCGAAATCAGGTTTTCCGTTTACAACTGTTGCAACTTTAGCTAAAATTGTTTTAGCTTTTGCAGTTACGTTGTAGCTTCCGCTTTGAAACAATAATTTGTCAGCAATAGAAATATAAACAACACCTTTTTCAACATTGATTTGGATGTCTGGATCGCTCAGACCAACATCTTTCTTCAAGCTTGTTACAATAGCTAAAGTAACACTGTCTTTTTTAGTTAAAGCGTCTTGTAAACGTGTGATTTTAAGATCTTTTTCTTTAAGGCTTTCTAGAGATCTTTCAAGATTCTCAGCACCTTTCTGAGTTAAAGTTGTTAAGTTGCCTTTGGTGTCAATCAAATCCTGATTAGTTCTGCGCATATCAGCCAATTGCTCCTGTAAACCTTCAACACGTGCTAAAGCAGTAGCTCTCTCAGAGATGCAGCTGTTTAATTTTACTGTTGCGGTGTTTAATAAATCTTGTGTTTCTTTTTGTTTAGCTTCAAGTTCAGAGTATTGTTTTTTAGATACACATGAACTTAAGATAAGCAATGAAAACACGCTTAATAACATGATTTTTTTCATAATGGTAGTGATTAAATAATTAGAAATTTACGTGCCAAAAATATGTAAAAAACCTCACTTAATAGAGGGATTAACAAAAATTTTAACAGATTTGATTATTCGCTAAATTTCTTCTGATTTTTTACAAAATAAAGCCAAACAATGGACCTTGTTCTATAATATTTTGAAAGCGAATATGCGTCCCAATTTTGCTTTAATAACTGACGTTTTCTCAGCAAATGCGGGAGGCAAGCATAGAAACTAAAGTGCGCTTTTAAAATGGCCATAATTTGTTTAAGTTTAAACTCTGACAGAAATTTTAAAGCAGCAAGACCGTCCAGAAAAAGTCTCCCAAATATTAAGATGAACAAGTTTTTAGGAGCATTTTTTGTTAAAGTGAACAAACTGTTTCTAAAGTTGAGATAAGTCTTCCTTGGATTTGTCGTTTTTAAAGTGGCACCACCAACATGGTATACGGTGGAAGCACCTACATATTTCGCTTTAAAATCTGAGTTATGGGCGCGCCAGCACAAATCAATCTCTTCCATATGAGCAAAAAAGGAGGCATCAAAACCACTTAAGGTTTCAAACACCGATTTTCTGATAAAGAAGCAAGCCCCAGAAGCCCAAAAGATCTCAGTGGTGTCATTATATTGACCAGTATCTTTTTCAATGGTATCAAAAATTCGCCCTCTGCAGTAGGGATATCCGAATTTGTCGATAAATCCACCTGCCGCACCAGCGTATTCAAAATAGGCTTTGTTTTTATAATCCAGAATTTTTGGTTGGACGATAGCCGTTTCAGCTTCGTTCTGGAAGATGGATTGAATAGGGCTTAGCCAATCCGCCGTGACTTCAACATCACTGTTTAAAAGGCAATAGATGCCTTCGTCAACATATTTTAAGGCGTCATTATATCCTTTGGCATAACCACCATTTTCTTTGTTTTGAATGATTTTCACCGTTGGATAAGTGGTTTTTACAAATGCAACCGACTCGTCGGTGGAAGCATTATCTGCCACATAAACAACCGCATCCTCAGAATGCAGAATTACTGAAGGCAAGAATTTCTCCAACAAATCTTTACCATTCCAGTTTAATATAACTATTGCTATTTTTTCTTTAGCCACGAATTTTACTTATTTAATGATGACGGAGAAAAATTAATAGATATTTCCTATCGGATTTTTCTCTTTTATTATTAGGGTTTATATTAATGTAGCTCCTCTTGGGCGTACAATAAAAAGGTTGATGATTAATCAGCTAAATTCTTGTCAATACATACTGATTTCTTTTTTTAACCTCTAACCTCTAGCATATTCCGGAATATCCTTCAAAAAGACATACGTCTCCGCCTCAAAATCCATCTGACAGTAATGGTGTTCCAAACCATTCGTTACCATTAAATAGGTGGCTTTTAGCGCTAAGTTATACCGTGCAATTTGATCAAATGTACTTTGGTCAATGGGGATTTGTGGGGCTTTGCATTCCACTATCAAATGGACATTGCCTTGTGTATTGAAAACCACAATGTCATAACGTTTTTTCAAGTTGTTGATGGTCAATTCTTTTTCAACATTAATCAAGGAATGTGGGTATTTCTTCTCAGTCATTAAGTACTGTACGCAGTGTTGACGCACCCATTCTTCGGGTTGTAAAATGATAAACTTTTTACGAACGGCGTCGAAAATAGATACTTTATTTTCGCTATTTTTGAATCGAAACGAAAACTTTGGGAAATTGAGTGGATGCAAGGCTTTTAATTTAGAAAAACCCAAAGTTAATCTTCAATAGCCAAATACCAAATTCCTTGAGGGAAAATCGGGGTTGGGGCATTGAGAATTTGAAAATTTATAAATTTTGGACGAAGTAAAACAGATAGTTGCTGATATCAAGAGCAGGAAGTTGAAACCGATTTATTTTTTAATGGGCGAGGAGGCTTATTATATAGATCGGATTTCAGATTTTATTGAGGATAATGTGCTAACTGAAGATGAACGCGGATTTAATCAGATGGTGCTTTACGGACGTGATATTTCCATAGATGACATTGTCTCGAATGCGAAGCGTTTTCCTATGATGGCCGAATATCAAGTCATTATTGTCAAGGAAGCTCAGGATTTATCGCGAACCATCGAGAACCTTGTGAATTACGCCAAGCAACCACAGCCTTCGACCATTTTGGTAATGAATTATAAGTACAAAACGCTTGATAAGCGAAAATCACTCTACAAAACCCTGAATAAAATTGGCGTGGTTTACGAGAGTAAAAAGCTTTATGAAAACCAAGTGGCGGATTGGATCAAACGTGTGTTGGCGCCAAAAGATTATGGTATTGCTCCCAAAGCAGCTCAAATGCTGGTCGAATTTTTGGGAACGGATTTAAGTAAGATCAACAATGAACTGAATAAACTTCAGATTATTTTACCCAAAGGAACGCAAATCAGTCCAGAGCATATTGAAGAGAACATTGGGATTAGTAAAGACTTTAATAATTTTGAATTGCGAAAGGCTATCGGCGATCGCGATATAAAAAAGGCACATCAAATTGTCCACTATTTTGCCGAAAACCCGAAGGACAATCCGATGGTGGTTACCGTGTCTTTATTGTTTAATTTCTTTTCACAATTGCTTCATTTTCATGGAATGACAGATAAATCGCCTCGAAATGTGGCTTCAGCTTTAAAAATTAATCCTTATTTTGTAAATGAATACGTGACGGCAGGTCGTAATTTTCCGATGCGAAAAGTGAGTGAAGTTGTGGGGATTTTACGTGAATTTGATGTTAAAAGCAAAGGTGTGGGTTCCAATGCGGTTTCGCAAGGCGATTTACTGAAGGAACTGTTGGTGCGGATTATGAGATAGATTGAGATTTCTAGCCTTCGTTAATGCTACGGATTGTCGAGCGTGATTCTAGTTTCTGTATTTTAAAAAATTTCGATTTCATTTTCAAGTTTTACAACTTCTTAAACTCCAACATTATTTTTTCTAACCTTTTAAAATTGGCATCATAGGTCTCTCGAGTAGACGTTAAATCAATCCACAGATAGGATTTGGAAGTTTCAACAATGATATAGCAACAGTTGTAAAAAGTGTCATAAGCCTTCAATTGTACTTTAAAAGCCTTTCCAATAGTTGCAAATTCATCCATGTTTTTTTTGAATAATACGATATGATCTTCCGACCATTTTGGAGTAGCCCCTGACTTGTATCCGGTAATGACCCAGTTTTCAAAATTTGATAAGGATTTAAATTTATCCTTATCAAAAGCTTTAAATAAAAGGGCAGCTTTCGATTTGTCTGTTTCAGGTAAAGTACCTCCAAAAAAATTAGCACTTGGCGTTTCTTTTATCTCCCACCATTTAGGAATAATTACTTGGTAGGTGAATGTAGTGTCGGTGTAATTCAGTTTGTCCTGACCTAATTTTTGTTTTCTTATAATTTCTGAAACAGAATTAGAAGCTGTTGATTTTGTTTGAGAAAAACCAATGAAAGACACTTGCAAAAGAAGTAACAAGGTCACCGAAATTTTTATGTTCATGCGTGAAAATTAAGCTTAAATGATATGGTTTTTTATGTCAACTACCTCCATGTCGGGAGGTATTGGTATTATCTAATCTAACGAATTAGAGTTTATATATTTTCGAATTGAAGCTCGCATCTTCTAATTTTTCCAATTCCAAATTATAATCATATTGTAAATCTTCATGTAGCGAAGTCACGATCTTTTTTATAAGCAGGATTTGACGCTCATAGATATTGATCAGCGTTACATTATCAAAAATGGAAGGTTTGAAATCTTTTAAAACTGAACAAAAATGGAGTAGAAGTTCCACTTCGGTTTCTTTTTTTAAAGAATATCGGGCGTATTTCTTAATATTTCTAAGAATCTTACGAACGCTTTTCTTAATATAGAAATAACTGTTGGTATTGATCTCATCGAATTGTTGATCTATTTCAGCTTTCACCGTTTCGATATAACCAGATTCATCATGTGCTTCAAACAGTAAATAAGTAAGCAGTTCCTTGTTTTCTTTTTTAAACTTAGAAAGACGCAAACAAAGCTCCAGCAATTCTTCGGCGGAGCGATGCTTTAATTCTTTTTTAATGGTGACAACAGAAACCGCTTTCATCTCAAACTATTTTTTACCGTCCACGGCATACTTTCCAGCACCGGCCACAGCAATAGCGATAAATCCAATCAAATATAGAATGGCCTTTTCTTTGGATGCAAAATCGTCATTGGCGTGGACTACAAAGCTTGCCACAGCCATGGTGATAATAATAGGAATTGCGGCAATTCGCGTTTTAAATCCTATGAGCACCAATATTGGAGCGATGAATTCACCTAAAACGGCTAAAATTAGGCTTGCTGTTCCACCAATACCGATAGGATCAGAGAATCCAGAAGGATTATTAAAAAGCATGATGACTTTTGGAATGCCATGGGTTAACATGGCTCCTGAGAAGCCGATTCTTAAAATAGCAAGCGCAAAATCGTTAAAATTATTTTTCATTTAAATTGTTGGTATAAGATTCAATGGATTGGGAATAAAAATAAGAGGTATAAATCAGAAATAGATTTATAAATTATCTTAATTTCGGATAATTGTCAGGACTCACCTCGTGCATCATCGCATAAACATTTTCAAAAATATCTTCTGTTGAAGGCTTTGAAAAATAGTCGCCATCGGTGCCGTAGGAAGGTCGGTGTGGACGCGCCGTTAAGGTTTTTGGCTGACTGTCTAAATATTGATAGGCGTTTTGTGTGCCTAAAATTTCATTCAGGATATATGCTGAAGCGCCACCCGGAACATCTTCATCAATGATCATTAATCGGTTGGTTTTGGCAATACTTTGAACAATATCATGATTTAAATCGAACGGCAACAAAGACTGAACATCAATCACTTCAGCATCGATTCCCACTTCTAGTAATTCTTTTGCCGTCTGTTCAACCAAACGCAAAGTCGAACCATAGGATACTAAGGTGATGTCGTTACCCTTTTTAACTGTATCTACAACGCCAATCGGGGTTTTGAACTCTCCCAAATTTGTGGGTAACTTTTCTTTAAGGCGGTAACCGTTTAGGCATTCTACCACTAAAGCGGGCTCATCACACTCCAAAAGTGTGTTGTAAAAACCAGCCGCTTTAGTCATATTTCGGGGTACCAAGACATGGATGCCTCTGATTAAATTCAAAATCCCTCCCAATTGTGATCCAGAATGCCAAATACCTTCCAATCGATGTCCTCTTGTTCTCACGATTACTGGTGCTTTTTGCTTACCGTGTGTTCTGTAATGTAAAGTGGCAAGGTCATCGCTCATGATCTGGAGCGCATAAAGAATATAGTCCAAATATTGGATTTCGGCAATAGGACGTAATCCGCGCATAGCCATACCAATACCTTGGCCCATAATGGTAGCTTCACGAATGCCGACATCAGCGACCCTTAGCTCTCCATACTTTTCCTGTAAGCCTTCCAACCCTTGGTTAACATCGCCAATGGTTCCTGTGTCTTCACCAAATATCAAAGCTTCAGGGTGTTTATTGAAAATGACATCAAAATTATCGCGAAGCACCAAGCGGCCATCTACATCTTCTGCGGAAGCGTCATAGGTTGGTAAAACCTCCTTAATATATAAAGCCGATTTTTTTGATTGGCTAAATAAATGGGAACTGTATTTTGGTTGAATCCGCTCTAAATAGGCATTGATCCAAGCATTGGCGGCATCCTTTTGGTCAGAATTTTCTGAAATCACATAACGCAACGACCTTCTAACAGCGGATGCAATATCTTTTCTGATAGGCTCCGCAATATTGGATAATTCCGTTATCACACGTTCAATGAAAACCTTGTTGGCACTTGAATTGGCCAAATTAGTAATCAATTGAAGGGCTTCCTGTTGTTCTTCTTTTAATGGGATCTGATAGTCGTCCCAAGCGGCTTTTTTGCCTTCTCTAACGTTCTTTTTTATGTTTTTATCGATGGTGTCCAATTCCAATTCCGTAGAAATGCCATTGGAAATCATCCAGTCGCGCATTTTACGAATACAATCACGTTCGATTTCCCAATCTAAACGCTCTTTGCTTTTGTAACGCTCATGGGATCCAGAGGTGGAGTGTCCTTGAGGCTGTGTAAGTTCAACAACATGAATCATCACAGGGACATGTTCTTCCCTTGCAATTTTTGAGGCACGTTGATAGGTCTCAACTAAGGCGACATAATCCCAACCCTTAACTTTAAGTATTTCGTAGCCTTTGCCATGCTCATCACGTTGAAAACCTTTTAAGATTTCTGAAATACTTTCTTTGGTGGTTTG
>JBARDR010000257.1:0-2449 GCA_049795335.1 Gelidibacter sp.
ACTTTAAACGTTATTTCCACTGGAATGGGGGTGGGAAAGACTTTTTGGTGATTTAGCCTTAACTCAAAGTCCAGCAAGATCCACAATGAGTAATGGTCATAAATAACGAGATATAAAAGTGATTAAGCATCTTTTATGTATGGTATTTGTGTGATGCAAGTTGGTTTAAAAAGGTAACTCTCATTGTAGGGCCGTGGTCTAAATTAAGGCAAACGGTTAAAAGCGGCTGGAGCAGGGGAGGCTTTCTGATTTTTGCAAACAAAATAGCCATACTTTTCATTAGGAAAAGTATGGCTATTTTTATCGAAAGATTTTATCCAATCTATAGTCCAAGACTAAAACTACCTTTTCTGTACTTTAGGCAATTCCTTTCTTGGAACTTTCTGATCACTCATTGCAGCCTGATAAACCAAGCCCGCAATGACTGTGGCCGCTTGCTTTAAATCGTCTTCTATCAAATGATCGTAGCTGTCCATATTGCTGTGGTGCGTTCTAGAATCGTATTCCACCTCATCTTGAATAAATTGAAATCCAGGTAAGCCTACAGCATCAAAAGATAAATGGTCTGTTCCTCCGGTATTGCTAAGAGTAATGGTGGTAGCCCCAAAATCTTCAAAAGGCGTAAGCCATTTTTTCATCAAATTACTGGCCGCTTGGTTTTCTTGTAAATGAATTCCCCTGATACGTCCGGTACCATTATCGAGGTTGAAATAGACGTTGAATTTTTCATGTGCTGTCTTTAACTTCATATTTTCTCTATCGGCAAAAGTTTTGGAAACATAGCCCCTGGAACCGTGTATTCCTTGTTCTTCTCCTCCCCATAGTCCAATGCGCACCGTTCGTTTTGGTTTGATATTCATTTTCTTCAAAATACGCATCACTTCCATCATTACGGCCGATCCAGCAGCATTATCCGTTGCTCCCACAGAACCTTGCCACGAATCCAGATGACCGCCGATCAGTACCACTTCGTCTTTTAACCTGGGGTCTGTGCCAGTGATTTCGCCAATAACATTATATCCTTTTTCTTGATCCTTATAAAATTGAGTGTCAACTTCTAAATCCAATTCGACCGGTTTATTTGCTCTTACCAATCTCACAATCATATTATAATCCTCCAAGGCCATAGCAATATCAAGAAAGTTTTCAGGAGCTTCCGTTGCATGTGCGCCTCCTTGTTGAACAAAGACGGTTCCGTCATGATTTCTTGGCGAAGAACTAATTACGGCGATTGCTCCTTCTTCTCTGGCAAGATTTCCAAGAACTTCGGCCTTTTTTCTGGATGCTCTCCAAGCATTCATCCGTTTTCTTCTCTGTTCGCCCATTCCGGTAGTGTCAACTTCCTTCCTGTTCAATTGAATAGCACCCATAGAGTCTAATTCAGCTTTGGTATAGCGTACTAAATCGGCTTTGTCGTCCAATTCGTATTCTATTAATTTATCCAAGGCCAAAATCTTACCCACGAGTTTTCCTCGGTACTTATTAACTAAGGCAGTACTATCTGCCTCAGGATCGATAAGAATGACGCTTGCAGTTTTTAACCCGTTGGTGCCAATTGTCCAGGCTTTTGGAAATGCAATTACAGGTTTGTACCAAGGTGATTTCATAGCCATGTAGAATTTTTTCAATTCCCATCCTTTCCCAAAATTCCCCCATTCGTCCTTTTTCACATTTTCAAGGCCCCAATCCTTTAATTGATTGATGGAATAGTCCATCGCCCTATAATATCCCGGACTGTTCATCAAGCGTGGACCACTTATTTCTGTGAGGTGGAAAGCGATATCCATCACTTGAGAGTTTTCTATTCCTTCTTTTTTAATTTGTTCGATTACGGATGCTTCCTGTGCAAAGAAAAGAGTTGGAATGAGCAATAACCATACTGCAAAAGTCAGTTTACGCATATTATTAAGATTTAAGAATGCATTTCCAAGATTGAAAACTTTTTAAAGATATCATTTTCACTTTCATATTTCAAATAAGCTTTGAGAATATTTCTTTTTATTGGTGAAGTGTTCTCCAATTGACATTACTTTTCTGAAGGGGATAAGGGTCCTTAAGAAAATAAGTATCCTTAAATTTTAACTTTTTAGGCTCATTTTATGCAATTCTTTATGTTTTTGGGATCTACAAACACTAAAAAATTGAAAAACTTAAATGATCATATTATTTTTAATGATAAGTTTTAAACATTTTTTTATTAGTCTTTTAATCAATTGTAGAATTTATAGTGAAAACAGAAGTCTGATTTATTAATTAAAAACATTTAAAATATTCCCGTCTTTAAAAATTCTTTAGATTCTCTAAATATATTTACTTCAAAGTAAACCTACAAGATTGAGGATTATATCATTCTGACTAAAAGTGTCTTTCCTGTCTGGGTGTAAAAAAGGCCTTTTATAACTATCTTTAAGTTGAAATATTAGAAAATTTATTTTGAAGCAAGTCATTT
>JBARDR010000258.1:0-3598 GCA_049795335.1 Gelidibacter sp.
TTGGGCCAATGACCTTGAATGTTTTCAAGCACCTGTTCAAAATCGGCATTGCTTTTATTTTGAGCCTCAAGAGAAATGACGGCACCAAAAAACACTATCCCCGTTAAAAATAGCCTCAAAAATTCCTTTAAAAGCCTTAAGCGTCTGATAAAAAACATGGTGAGTTTGGTTATAGCTTTTCTAAAAAGTCTGATTTTCGTTGTCTTGCCACTGGAATTCTATCATTTGATTCCATTACCACGTAACCTTCACTCTTTATAAATTCCTTGATTTTTTTTAAATTGATGATGTAAGAGTTGTGAATTCGGAAAAACTGGTTTCCGGGCAAAACCTCACTCATTTCTTTCAATTTCTTAGTAATCACAATTTTTGGATCCTTCTCCAATACGATCGTACTGTAATTACCATCTGATTCAACGAATAAAATATCA
Organism: Gelidibacter sp.; assembly: GCA_049795335.1. Classification (GTDB taxonomy): domain Bacteria; phylum Bacteroidota; class Bacteroidia; order Flavobacteriales; family Flavobacteriaceae; genus Gelidibacter. Next base: position 432 of record JBARDR010000258.1, read on the forward strand.
TCTGCATCTAAGAAAATAAGCTTACCATCGGTATTAATGGTAATCTTCTTTTGGTTAAATTTTGAATTAAAATTAACCAGGACTTCTTCAATTTTATTAGAATTGAACTTTTTAGAACTATGCTTTTTAACCTTCTTGAGGGTTTCTTTTAAATCATCGGAATCAATAGGCTTCAACAAATAATCAATAGCCTCGTGCTTTAAAGCTTTTATGGCAAATTCATTATAGGCCGTGGTGATCACCACCGCAAAATTCTTATTCGTGAGCTTCCCCAAAAACTGAAAACCATCCATGGTTGGCATTTGAATATCCAAAAACAAACAATCCAATTCGCTATTGTCCAAATAATCAATAGCATCTTCGGGACTTCTGAATGATTTGATCACTTCAATGTCATCCTTAAAGTTTGAAAGCTCCCATGTCAAACTTTGGATTGCCTTAAGCTCATCATCAACAATTACTGCTTTTATCATGGTTTAAATATAATACTATTCGTCTTGAAATTCATCTAAAGATGTGTAGTTAGTACCATTTACTGTATAACGGGTACATATGCTAAAAAACATAGACCGTGATAATTATTATAAGCCGAAATAATTTAACAACTGTGCAAGAATTACCAACTATACAGTTTTTCCTACCAACCGTACATTCATCCTCATAGATGCAATTAAAATTAATGACCTTTGACTAGGGATTTATTTAATTCCCAATAGAATTAAAAAGTGATCGTGGGGATTCACTTTTAGATTAAATGCTATTAATCACTAAAAGTCAGGGGTCATCTCTGACTTTTTTAATAGAAAGCTTTAATATTAAAGTTATCCTTTAATAATCGTTGAGTTAGTTTTATTAATTATAAGGGATAAAGAGAGCGCACTTGCGTTCTCTCTTTTTATGTCTATAAATTACCAAGGATTTCTTTTTAAATTTTGACAGATAATTCTTTTCAATCTTTGTTTGAGAACCCTATATTTAGCAACACTAGAGGCTTAAGATATGGAGGTTCAAAATATTATTATCACTGAAGAAATGCTTGCCAGTAAAAACAAACGTTTCTTAAACTATCTTATCGATATAATTCCTCAATATGTGATCATGTTCGTTATTGGTTTTGCTTCCGTTTATATAGGCGATTACTTGGGATATGACGAAATGGGTCAGTTTTTCACAGAACTATCAACCATAGAGGATTTGACGATCAGCTACTTGCTGCTTTTACTTTATTACTTCACTTTTGAAAGCTTAACCTGTAGATCTTTAGGCAAATACGCCACAAACACTAAAGTTATTATGCAAAATGGAGAAGAGCCGACTCCCAAGAATATTTTAATCAGAACTTTATGTAGACTCATTCCATTTGATGGCCTTTCATTTCTTGGCACTAAGGGCAAAGGCTGGCATGACTCCATTTCTAAAACTTATGTGGTGGATATTGCAAAGTTTGAAGCTGGGCAATTAATAGCAACTGAAATCGACCAAATAGGTCAATGGAGTGAATAAACACGGTAAGTCTCTGATATTGGAGAAACACCAACAATTGTTTTCCCTTTTTATTTGATACTCATTTAACTTCATTAAATTTGCACTTCAATTTTTCATACTATGTACAGAAGTCATAACTGTGGTGAGTTAAGAGCATCACATATCAATAATGAGGTTACACTTTCAGGTTGGGTTCAAAGGAGCCGCGATAAAGGGTTCATGCTTTGGATCGACTTACGCGATCGTTACGGTATTACTCAACTTGTTTTTGATGAGGAACGCACTCCAAAAGCCTTGATGGAACAAGCACAAAACTTAGGTCGTGAATTTGTCATTCAAGTTAAAGGCACCGTTATTGAACGCGCTTCCAAAAACCCTAACCTACCAACTGGTGATGTTGAGATTCTGGTTTCGGAATTGACCATCTTAAACGCCTCACTTCTGCCGCCTTTTACGATTGAAGATGATACGGATGGTGGTGAAGAATTACGCATGAAATACCGTTACTTGGACATCCGTAGGAATCCTGTAAAAAACAGCTTGATCTTCAGAGCTAAAGTAGCGCAAGAAGTCCGCAATTATTTATCTAAAGAAGGTTTTATAGAAGTTGAAACTCCTTATTTAATAAAGTCAACGCCAGAAGGCGCACGCGATTTTGTCGTGCCAAGCCGCATGAACGAAGGTCAGTTTTATGCGCTTCCACAAAGTCCGCAAACTTTCAAACAACTGTTAATGGTTGGTGGCATGGATAAATATTTCCAGATTGTGAAGTGCTTTAGAGATGAAGATTTACGTGCCGACAGACAGCCAGAATTCACACAAATTGACTGTGAAATGGCCTTTGTTGAGCAAGAAGATATCTTAATCGCTTTCGAAGGATTAACACGTCATTTATTGAAAGAAGTCAATGGTATAGAGATTGAAAAATTTCCACGCATGACCTATGACGAAGCGATGCAAAAATATGGTAATGACAAACCAGACATCCGTTTTGGAATGGAGTTTGGAGAATTGAATGCTGTCGCACAACATAAAGATTTCGCTGTTTTCAATGCTGCTGAATTGGTGGTAGGCATCGCCGTCCCTGGTGGAAACAGTTATACCCGTAAAGAAATTGACCAATTGATTGATTGGGTTAAACGTCCGCAAATTGGCGCTTTAGGCATGGTCTATTCACGTTACAATGAGGACGGCTCTCATAAATCGTCGGTTGATAAATTTTATGATCAAGATGATTTGGCCAAATGGGCAGAAATAACTGGCGCAAAACCTGGAGACCTTATTTGTGTCCTTTCAGGAGATGCCCACAAAGTAAGAACGCAATTAAGTGCCTTACGTATGGAATTGGCAACCCGATTGGGCTTGCGCGATCCTAAAGTATTTGCACCGTTATGGGTGGTTGATTTCCCTTTATTGGAATGGGACGAAGACACCGAACGTTACCACGCCATGCACCATCCATTTACCTCGCCAAAACCAGGACAGTTGGAACTTTTGAAAACCGATCCAGGTGCGGTAAAAGCGAATGCTTATGACTTGGTTTTGAACGGTAACGAAATTGGTGGTGGTTCTATTAGAATACACGATAAAAAAACCCAAGCCTTAATGTTTGATTATTTAGGATTCACTCCTGAAGAAGCTAAGGCACAATTCGGGTTTTTAATGGATGCTTTCCAATATGG
>JBARDR010000259.1:0-1976 GCA_049795335.1 Gelidibacter sp.
CACTATCAGAAAGCGCAGCATAAGGGTGTTTGTTCTCGGCGAGCTTATAGATTTTTCTAGAATTTTTCGCAATCAATTCCGCAGGAATAGCTGCGGCATAGTGAGGCTCACCAATGGTTGGGAAATCTAGTAAAAGTTCCATTTTATCACCACTAATATCAAACAACTGAGCAGACTGTGTAAGTTCTGGTCCTGTTGGCAAGTATCTATCTTTAGTAATCTTGTTTAAGGCTACAAAGTATTTACCAAATGGTTTACGTGAGTTTCCTCCAGGAATCATACCGTGTCCTACAGAGTAGAATACTGGCTGACGGTCTAAAACTTCCCAAGTACCAACTTTCCATTTTACAACTTCAGAAGAAATAAAGAACGTCGTATAAGCATTTCCTTTGCCATCAAATTCGGTATGCAATGGTCCTAATCCAGGTTGTTTAACTACACCTGCTAAAATATCCTCAAAGTTTAAGATTGGAATACCATAGGCTTCACCATCAAATTTCTTGTTTTTAATAGCATCCAACATTTTGGTAAAACTATGTACTGTTAAGTCTGCAGAAAGCTTTCCGTTACCAATAATGTACTCTCCAGATGGATCGACGTCACAACCGTGTGGCGATTTTGGAGTTGGTAAGAAATATACAGCTCCAGGAACATCCAATGGATTTACAGTAAGAACTTCTTTCAACATCGTAGAAGTGGCAGTATGAGTGTTTTCATCCATGACGTTATGAGCGTAGTTGGCAGGTACTTTTGTTCCACCACCATTGTTCACATACTCTTCAATGAGTTTCCAGTTCACCGCAGCGATAAAATCCTTATCGTTTTGTGAAGCGTTAACTTCTAACAGTGAGTGGGCTTCTTCAGTATTATACGTGGTAAAGAAGAACCAACCGTGACTCTTATCGCGACCTGGGTGGGAAAGGTCATAGTTAAATCCAGGCATAATCAACTGGAATTTAATGCCCATACGACCAGTTTCTTGATCAACGCTAATAAAAGTTAGAGAACCTTTAAAGTTTCCTTTGTAATCTTTTATAGGCATATCTTTCTGTGGAATTGGCACAGAGAAACGTGTTCCCGCTACCACATACTCGGTATTCTCAGTAATGAATGACGAACTATGGTTCCCAGCACTGTTTGGAATCTCAATGATTTCCTCGGTTGCAAAGTTTTTCAAATCGATACGCGCAATTCGAGGTGTGTTGTTACCATTGATAAATATCCAACGGCCATCCAATTCTCCATTTGTTTGAGAAATATCAGGGTGATGCGAGTCATCCCAAGGCACAAATCCGTAAGAGGTATTTAGCATCGGCTTGGTCTCCTCACTATATCCATATCCATTTTCAGGATTTTGAGAGAAAACTGGAAGCACTTTAAGCATACGTCCTGATGGCAAACCATAAACACTCAGCTGGCCACTAAATCCTCCAGACATAAATGCGTAGTATTCGTCATGCTCACCTGGAGCAACATATACTCTTTCCGCAGCGTTAGTGGCAAGACCACCCTGGCCTCCCTTGCTACCTTTTTTGTCATTCCCATTATTACAGCTAACCAATCCGGCAGCTATAACCAGGTAAAATAAAATATTAATTGATTTCTTCATAGTCCTATTGTTTAATTAAATTGTTTTATAATTAGTTTACTGGTAAGATTACTTTATCCACGACGTGAATAATTCCATTACCTGCTGGGATACTTGCTAAAATTTTAGCACCGCCCACATACACATCATCACCTTTAACTTCCACAGCAACACTTTCACCACTGGCCTGTCCAACTTTTTTGAATTTCTTCAAAAAATCTTTTGAATAATTACCAGGAGTCACGTGGTTTTTTAAAATATAAGCTAGCTTTTCCTTGTTTTCAGGCTTTATTAACTCTTCAACTGTTCCTGCTGGCAAAGCATTAAAAGCTGCATTTGTTGGTGCAAAAACCATTAAAGGTCCAGCGTTAACCAGAGCGTTTTCCAA
>JBARDR010000260.1:0-1573 GCA_049795335.1 Gelidibacter sp.
TAGTTGAAGAGCCCGAAAACGCCTTAGTTTCTTTGACGAAAGCATCGGAATTACAGCGAGAAACCAATGATTACGCCAATTTGGCCGTTACTTACAATGTCCGCGGAGTCTTATATGCAAGTAAAAAAGAATACCAAACGGCCTTGGAATATTTTCATTCCGCCAAATCCAGATTTGAAGAAGAAGGTCTTGAACGCCTCATTGCAGATGTCAGCTTAAACGAAGCGAAAGTTTATATTGAATTGAAAGATTACAAGACAGCTAAGGCCATGCTCGAAAAAACGATCATATTAGCCAAAAAATATAATCAAGTGGGTATTTTAAGCAGTGCCTACATCAACAGCGGCAAAGTTCAACAAAAATTAGGTAATTCGAGCTTGGCTCTTTCTTTGGCCAAACAGGGATTGGAATTGGCCGAAAAAAATAATATTTCTGAATATATCACGCATAGCTATCTCACGCTTAGCGATATCTATCAAGAAAATGAAGACTATAAACTCGCCAATGAATATTTAAGAAAACATCTCCGTTTATCAGATTCGTTATTAAATATTAAACGCGAAAATCTGTCGCCAGAAAGAAAATCGCAGTTTATAAATGAATATAAAGATTCTGAGTTTAAACAAATGGAAGTTAAACTTGAAGAAGCCGATGCGTCAAATAACCTGACAAGGATTACAACCATTTTAAGTATCGCGTTGATCACCATTCTATCCTTGCTGACCCTATCGCTTTACAAAAACAACAATATCAGACTTAAAACAAATAATATGCTTCATAAAAAAAATGATGAGCTTATTATTGCCAAGGAAAAAGCGGAACTCGCGTCGAAAACAAAAGCTAATTTTTTATCGACCGTTACTCACGAACTCAGGACACCATTATATGCTGTTACTGGTTTAACAAATATGCTTTTGGATGAAGAACCAAAACCTGACCAGTTACCACATCTGAAATCGCTAAAATTTTCTGGAGATTATTTATTGACCTTTATTAATGATATTCTCCAAATCAACAAAATTGAAGCGAATAAAGTAGAGCTGGATCCAGAAGTATTTAATCTGAAGAAAAAGGTAGAAAATGTGATTTATGCCCTAAGCAATTCAGCCTCGGACAATAACACAAAGCTTCATTATGAATATGATGATAGCCTGCCAACCACATTTATGGCGGACCAATTAAAGATTTCTCAAATTTTGATTAACCTTATTGGAAACGCAATTAAATTCACAAAAGATGGCGATATATGGGTGCGATTGACAAAACTAAATCAGACCAAAGACAACTATACGATACGCTTTGAAATAGAAGATAACGGTATCGGCATAACCAAAGAGAAACAAGAACACATGTTTGAAAGCTTCTCACAAGGCTCGATTCAAATTAACCGAAAATACGGAGGAACCGGGCTTGGCCTTTCCATTGTAAAAGGACTTATCGACATTTTAAAAGGAAAAATTTACTTAAAGAGCGAACTTGGGAAAGGATCTTCGTTCTTTTTTGAAATACCTATGACCTATGCACCAGAACCAGTAATTAGCGAAAAACCGAAAACCCTTAACAAACTTAATGC
>JBARDR010000261.1:0-2746 GCA_049795335.1 Gelidibacter sp.
TTTCATATTTTAAATGATCAAAAATTGAGCGTATGACCGTATTTCCGGTGTTTTTGATTTTTAGGCCAATCTGATTTTTGGACTCTCCTTCTATATAACTGATTTCCTCAACAGGCACTAGTTTACCATCAATCCGAATTCCGTCCTGAATAGTTTTAAGATCTTCAAACTTTAGGTTTTTATCCAATTCTATTTGAAACACGCGTGGAACACCAGTTTTGGAGTTTGTGAATTTTTTAACCAAAGCTTCATCATTAGTAAACAGGATCAACCCTAAGGAGTTTCTCCCTAAACGGCCAATTGGCTTAATGCGCGATGTAGTAGCGTTAGCCACTAAGTCCATGACTGTTCTGCCCTTGCCTTCACTTGTGGTGCTTGCAAATCCTTTAGGTTTATTCAATAATACGTAAGCTTTCTTTTCTGGATTGATTCGTGAGCCGTCAAAACGCACATCATCTTCCAACTTTACCTTATAACCCATTTCAGTAACCACTTTCCCGTTAACGGTCACACTTCCTGTAGAAATATGCATATCCGCATCACGACGAGAGCAAATCCCTGAATTTGCAATGTATTTGTTCAATCTGATCTCATCCGGATTGCCTTTTTTTACTGGGGCTTTTTTAATTTCTTCCGGTTTTGAAATATCTTTTGTAGTTTTTCTCATTGGGGCATTCCCTCTGGCAAAACTTTTCCCTTTGGAATTATCGCGACTCCTCTCACCTCCTGCTGGACTTCCATTGCTATTTCCTCTACCTGCAGGTTTGCCTTTCCCACTACTCCCTTGATGTCTACTCATGACTTAAAAATTTTACGCAAAGATACTTTATTATATGACGATTTAAGAGCTACAATTTACGATTTTATCAAATTCTATTCAATACCACATCCACATTAATCAAAACAATACAGAACACACCCACCAAAATGATCAATTTTAAAACATTGTGCAATATGAGGTAGTGGGTTTTTGTTTTCGATTTCCATAATAATAGAATCATAATAAACAGCAAAAGTGTGCTTAAATAGAAAAAATAATTCATGTGGCCAATGTCAAAATAATTCACCAGCACAAGCATGGGAATCAAAGTTAAAAACGCCAAAATGGTCAACATCGTTTTTGAAACATTCTCACCATAAACTACGGGAATCGTATGATAATTCTGTGCCAAATCGCCTTTGATATTCTCCAAATCCTTAGTCAGCTCCTTCATGGAAATAATCAAAAACAAGAACATTGCATGGAAAAATATGACTGTTTCAAAATTGCGATAGTAGATAAAAATCGCAAAAAACGGTGTTATCATTAAAACTGCCGAAGTCAGATTACCAATAAAAGGCAGTCGCTTCAACTTATGTGAATAGAGCCAAATACCAAAAATATAAAGCGAAAAGAAGATGACGGTATTAAAGGATACATAGCTCGCCATGACCACGGCCAAAAAGTTTAAGACAAAGTAAAATGACAACTTTGTGTTCTGGCTTACCAATCGGTCCAACATCGATTTGTGAGGACGATTAATCAAATCCTTTTCGGAATCATAAAAATTATTGATGATATATCCACCGGCAATCGCAGAAGCTGAAACCAAAACCAACATAAACAAGTTAAGGTCGAACACCACTTCACGAAGCGGTCGATCGGGTGCTAAAATATAAATGGAAGTCAAATATTGGGCAATAACAACAATCAGGATGTTATAGCCTCTAATGACAGAAAACATGCTAAAAAACTTAAGAAGAAGATGTTTCTGTTTTCTGGTTAGCATCGAAAAATGATTAAAGCGCTAATGCACGCATAGCAGAATTGTTTAAAAATTATAAACAACCTCTAACTTGTGATCTTTAAGAGATACTCTGGCTTTATCGATGTCTTCAGTGAATCCTAAAATATAGCCACCACCACCTGAACCACAAAGTTTCAAGTAATAATCATTCGTATCCAGGCCTTTTTTCCATAATTCGTGGAATTGTTGCGGAATCATCGGCTTAAAATGATTCAAAGCCACTTTTGAAAGTTTCTTAGTATTTAGAAATAACGATTTGAAATCACCTTTCAAAAAGTCATCCACACAAGCATCTGTATGCTTAATGAATTGATTTTTGATCATTCTGCGAAAACCTTCCTGTTTCATATTTTCCATAAAAATATGAACCATTGGTGCGGTTTCGCCAGTCATGCCACTATCCAACAAAAACACCGCGCCTTTGCCATCACTTTTTTGTGAAGGAATACCAGTAGCTTCAATATTGTCCTTGGAATTGATCAAAATAGGAATACTCAAATAACTATTTAAAGGATCTAAACCTGATGATTTCCCATGAAAAAAAGATTCCATTTCAGAAAAAACAGCCTTTAGGATCAAAAGTTTTTCACGCGTTAAGTTCTCTAAAACTGTAATTTTATTATGAGCATATTTATCATAAATCGCAGCAACTAAGGCACCACTACTCCCGACGCCATAACCTTGAGGAATTGAAGAATCAAAATACATGCCTGCATTGACATCACTCTCTAAAGCCTCCATATCAAAAGTCACCAATTCAGGATTGATAAGCTTCAAGTAATCCACATAGCGCTTGAGATTGCTGTTTGATTTTATGGCATTCTCAGTTTGAAGTCCATCAGCTTTCAACGCCCCATTGAAAAAGTTATAGGGAATAGACAAACCTTTGGAATCTTTGATGATGCCATATTCGCCAAAAAGCAGGATTTTAGAGTAAAATAGAGGTCCTTTCATTGTTC
>JBARDR010000262.1:0-3321 GCA_049795335.1 Gelidibacter sp.
GCTTTGTATCTATCAACTACGCCACCTGCAGACGGATGATTGATTCATTGAATAACTCTGCGGTAGGAATCGCAGTTAAAATTGCTCACAAATTAGCTCCTATCGGTTTTGCCAAAGGAAAATCAATAGGAATTTTTGTAAGTCGGTACACATAGTTGGTAAAACTCATGGCATTGATTAATACCATCAAATCAATTAATGCGGTTTCATGGTAGCCTGCTTCAAAAAAAGCCTGCAAAATTTCATTCCCTGCCCCGCCTTTATTTTCGATCACCGACTGGATGACCCCGTAAATTGCTTTCCATTTTAGATCCGGGAATGTTCCCGAACGAAGCTGCAGCGTTTCTTCTTCTGTCCAGTGATTTTTTATGGCGCTTATGGTGTGGGAACTTAAACAATATTGGCATCCGTTAAACTCGGACACGATCAAAAATATTGCTTCCCGGTCTTTAGCGTGAAAACTGCCTTTTGCCTGAGCCTGAACGTACGCCATATAAGAACTTAACGCATTACCGGAATACCCAATGGCAGCATATAAGTTTGGAACTTTTCCGGAAGCTTTCTTTAACCGGTCAAAGATCACTTTAGCATCCAAAGAAACATCTTCGTAGGCGGGCACTTTAATAATCATTGGATCGCTCATTTGTTGTATTATTTTAATTCATAGGAACCTCCGTCAACAGGAATTCTGCATCCCTGTCTGCGGAAATAAAAACTTCCTCAATATCCCAAAGACCGAAACCGTCTCGTGTATTCAACGGTTGATTGTTGACCGTTATATCACCGTTTAAAACAAAAACATAAACCCCGTTTTCTTTCGTATGAATTTGATAGGTGGTTTTGATACCTTTATCGAAATTAGCCAAATTGCACCATGCATTTTGATTAATCCAAACAACACCACCCTCGCTACGCTTAGGTGAAATAATCAGTTGGAGTTTATTATGCCTATCAGCGGGATTTAGGCTAAGCTGGTCATAGCCCGGTTGCACTTCTTTCTTATCCGGAAGCACCCATATCTGTAAAAGCTGCCTTGGCTTGTCCAAATCTTTATCATGTCCGGTATGTTCACCCTCTGTATCGGCACTAATGACCTGTTCATCACCTGCATTATTTATTGCTGTATTACCATTACTGTCTTTGTGCTCCAAATCGCCTTCCAATGGTATAGAAATTATTTCCATATTATTATGATCATGTGCACCAAAGCCCACTCCTCCATCTACCCAATCATCATTTAAAATCTGGAGCATTCCAAAATGCATCCGCTCAGGGTTATGGTATAGTGCAAAACTGAAAGTATCTTTAATCTGCAGCCAGTCGTCATTTGCATCATTACGTGATTCAGCTTTATGAAGAATTGTTTTTGCCATAACAGGTAACTTATAAGTATTTTAATAACTCACTCAATTTCAAAAATCTCTTTTCAATAATCCTTCAAGCCTACCAGTTCAGGTACAGATTAACAGACGTGAAGCGTGTAAGCGGGGGCTTCATTTATCCTTTATCCATCAGGCATCTTTACTAATCTAAAGATGCTCCTGAAGGCAAAATATAAAATTTAGATTTTTGTCCCTTCAACCAAAATGCAATTGGCGGCATGCTATTTACCCAAACCCATTTGAGCCATATATGTTTGATTATCCCAGAAAAGTGATTCCTCCACCATCACCCCATTTTTCCAACGCCCAACTGTACACATGGGGATGGAGAATGATTTGCCAGTTGGTTGAATAAATTGACCGCCCCCTATGGGCATTGGCTTGGTGAATGTTCCGGTCATGACCCCTGTTACACAAGTCCATTCGCCACTTCCAAATCGTATCGGATGAACTTTTATTTGGGTGTTGGGAGCATACACGAACATGGCTTTCATGTCTTCAATATGTCTGGGAAGCCCATTCGTATGGTGACCATCCGGCCAGTTAACAACAATATCATCTGAATGAGTTTCATGAAACCTTGCCCATTCCTGCTGACTGAAAACCACGAAATCCAAGGTATCAAACTTAATGAGACGATTTTGAATTGAATCGTTCCCGGCTGTTAATTGCATCAGTTCGTTACGGAGCGAATCGACGGTGGCTTTATTGGTTGAAGCCTTATCGTTATTGCAGCTATTTAAAATTAATAAGCTTGCAAAGGCTGTAAATGCCCAAATACAAATTAATTTTCTTTTCATCTTTCTATAGTTTTAAAGTTTAATATTGTATTACAATCCACATTAGTAATGAAGGATAATAAGATGCTTTATAGATCCGTCGGTATTTCCCTTATCTATTTCCATATAGTGTAAATAGGCAACAATCTCGCTAATCACTAAATAACAATCGTGATCGTTTCAAAATGAATTTGCAGTAATGAAAACCTAAATAGGAAGCCTTTTTCTCTACTGATGTCTTTCCGTCGGCGGTGGCAAAAACGATATAGTCATGATGAAATTTGGCTGACGAAAAAATGTCGTTGCTATATAAAGGTACTTCTTTTATAATTCACGTAAACAAAAACCGATGATTTTTTTGATGCAGAATAGCCTGATAATGAGGTTATTTAACTTTTAAATTTCAAGAAGGTCTTTACTCATCTAGTATCAAAGAGGAGGGATGCAATGATTATTGCTCTTGTCAGACTGATATGGTTCGTGGCGAAGAAGGAAATGACCATGTAAGAAACTGGATGAGAAATAGAAATACAGTTGAATTCCTTGGGATTTGGGAACAATTATATAACCCAAATTTAAAGGTGTCGAATTCGACACCTTTAAAAAAGAAGCTGGTCTAAACTCATTCAATTTGACTCCAAAAAAATGGGTTGAAACTACTAACGCAATAGGAATTATATCTAAAAGCGGTAGAAATGGAGGGACTTACGCACACAGAGATATAGCATTTGAATTTGGAGCTTGGATCAGCCCAATGTTGAAGCTTCTTTTAATCAAAAAATTTCAGAGACTTAAAGAAATTGAATCTAATAAATATAATTTAGAATGCGACGTTAAAAGAGTTTTAAGCAAAATCAATTATCACATCCATACAGACGCAGTTAAAAATCACATTATTCCGAATTCAAAATTTTCTTCTCACAAACAATGGCTTGAGTATGCTGAAGAAGCTGATTTACTAAACGTAGCTTTATTTGGTTGTACTGCAAAACAATGGAAAGAAGTAAATCCACAACACGCATTAGACGGAAAAAATATGAGAGATTTTGCCAGCATTAATGAACTTGCTGTATTGTCCAACCTTGAATCTTTAAATTCTGAACTGATAAAAAGCGGAGTTGAAAAAAGAATTAGATTCAACAATATGCACAGAATTGCAA
>JBARDR010000263.1:0-3624 GCA_049795335.1 Gelidibacter sp.
GAACTATTGTTCAAAATTACCGTTTCCGTAACCTTTTCTCCTGGATTTCCAGTTAGAAACAATCGGGTGGGAGACATAGAAACGCCTTGAGCAAATCCAGAAGTCGTCAAGGTGATTAGAAAGATAAGGGTCAAATAGAATTTAAAGTGATTGGGTATCATAGGTGTAGGTTTGAATTAAGGGCTAGTGAAAAAAATCAGATAGGATTTGATCTTTGTTTAAAGTGCTATAAAGCTGTGGCTGTTAAATAAGCTTTTGAGTATATGCACCATTGAAGGTTTGGTCGTTGTAGGTGAAATGGACATTCAAAATCGAAATGGGATTTACGATAACCACAAAGATATGATTTTGTTTTTTATTGTAAATTACCGATGTCTTAGTGTATGGCAGACAACGGACTAAATTCATAAATTCTCCTAAATCAATATTATTGAGTTAGGAGAATTTAGTGATTTTACTTTGCGTTGGACTATAGAGCCGTTGCGGTGTATGTTACTTTTTGAGTGTAAGTTCCAGGTGCTTTTCCTAAAAGTACAGTTTGAGCTTTTTCCGCTGAGATTGAGTAATCGATGCTTAATGATTTTTTAGCTCCTAAAGTGGCATTCGAAACCAAAACTTGATTTGCATTTGATAGAGTGATTTGATTAAGAGTTCCAACCATTGTTCCGCCAGATACTGCTTTTACTTGAAGTACGCTTACTGGGATAACGTCAGTTCCGCTTGTAAAGTTTTCGCCTTCTGCCTTTACCTTAACATCAAAGTTTTTAGAAGATGTTACGATCAAGCTGTTTTCAACTGTCACATTTTTAGCCGTATTGTAATCTGCTGTAGTCACGTAGTTGAAATCCACGATTCCTTCAGATGCCACGCTTCCAGCATCAATTGAGATCACATCAGACAAGATGATGTTTACAGTTGTGCTAACTGGATTAGAAGTTGTTCCAATTTGAGCCTGAGTATTGTTAGTTCCAATTACGAATGCTCCAAGTGCTAAAGTTGCGATGATAATTTGTTTTTTCATGATTTTTAATTGTTAGGGGTTGTTATTAATTTTTAATTGTCTTTTGTTTTAATTGGACACTGCAAAGATAAATTGGGGGTGCCGTTTGTTCTGTAGTTATAGTTGGAAGTGGATGTAGTAAGATCACTACAGGGATTGTTATTAACAGAAATACAGGAAATAAGATGCCTTCAAAACCTATTGTTATTATTGAGAACTTTTGTTAGGATTTTTTTTAGACTATTATAAACTTAGGAAGAACATTACGTGTTCTGTATTTGCTTTAGGTGTTTCCTGAAAGATCAGTGTGTTCTTCTCTGCAGTTTAAAAGAAATGCCTAAAGGTATATACCTGCAAAATTGACCTATGCCGAAATACTTGATCTGCAATAGCTGATTTTTTATATCGCGATACGGGTTATAATTCCATCAACAGGACAGTCAATTTTTAATTTATCCGATGTTTTGAGGAGATCTTCCCTATTTGTATTGATTCTAAATTGCTATCTTTGCATTTTAGAAAATAATAATATGAAGAAACTAATATTAGCCGTAGCTGCTTTTTCAGTATTAGCTGCGTGTAAAACCGAAAGCGAAAAAAAGGACACTTCTGCCGTTCAACAATCGACCAAAGATCAAGTCGTGAATGTCTATACCCACCGTCATTATGAGCCAGACCAAGATATCTTCAATAAGTTTGAGGAGAAAACTGGCATTAAAGTAAAAGTGGTCAATGCAAGTGCCGATGAGTTGATTCAGAAAATGAAAATGGAAGGCAAACAATCGCCTGCTGATGTTTTGATTACTGTTGATGCTGGACGATTAAGTCGCGCTAAAGAACTAGGTTTATTACAAAGTATAGACTCAGAGATCTTAGAAAATGCGGTGCCTTTACATTTACAGGATGCCGATAACCAATGGTTTGGCTTAACCAAAAGAGCGCGGATTATAGCTTATGCTAAAGACCGCGTAAAACCAGAGGAATTATCCACCTATGAAGATTTAACTGCCGCAAAGTGGAAAGGAAAAATACTGGTAAGATCCTCTTCTAATATTTATAATCAATCCTTAATGGCTTCCATTATTGCTAATGATGGCGAGGAAGCCGCCAAAAAATGGGCAGAAGGTATGGTTGCAAACATGGCACGTTCTCCAAAAGGTTCGGATAGAGATCAAGTAAAAGCGGTGGTAGCGGGCGAAGGCGATCTAGCGATTGTAAACTCCTATTATATCGGAAAGATGTTGAACTCTCCAGATCCTGAGGAAGTGAAAGCAGCAAATCAAATAGGTTTGTTTTTTCCAAATCAAAACGATAGAGGAACGCATATCAACGTAAGTGGTGCGGGTGTTGCTAAATATGCACCAAACAAAGAAAACGCCATTCTGTTCATTGAATATTTAATTAGTGAAGAAGCACAACAAGTTTTTACAAATGCCAATTACGAATATCCTGTTCTAGAAAGTGTAGCACCAGTCCAAGACATTAAGAATTGGGGCGATTTTAAAGAAGATAACCTAGGATTAAACAAATTAGGTGAACATAATAAAAAAGCAGTTTTGATTTTTGATGAAGCAGGTTGGAAATAGAAATAAGGCTTTCTCATTAAAAACGAGACTCCAAAGACTCAAAAGAGATAGTAATAGATGGTCAGTATTTACGCTGGCCATCGTCTTTTTCTTGGCTTTACCCATCATGTTTATTGGGGTGGAGTTGTTTTCTGGTCCTGGGGAAACATGGAGTCACATTGTTAAATTCTTATTGCCAGAATACATTTGGAACTCCTTATATCTAGTGTTCTTTTGTAGTATCATCGTTTTAGTATTGGGCATTTCCTCAGCGTGGTTGGTGTCGCGTTTCGACTTTCGTTTTCGTAAACAAATGGAATGGTTATTAATCCTTCCATTGGCAATTCCTTCCTATATTGTTGGCTATGCTTATGCGGGGATTTTCGATTATGGAGGCAGTTTCGAACTTCTGTTGCGACAGCTGAATCTCGGTTTTATACGTATTGATATCATGAATCGGGGGGGACTGGCCTTTGTATTGAGCATTTCTTTGTTTCCTTATGTCTATGTAAGTGCAAGAGCCTTCTTTTTGAATCAAGCCAATAATCTTTTAGAAGCTTCTAAAATGTTGGGCGTTAGTGAGCGTAAAACATTCTTCAAATTGATGTTGCCACTTTCGCGTCCTGCTATTGTTGCGGGGTTGGTTTTAGTGTGGATGGAGGTCCTTAATGATTATGGAGCGGCCAGTTATTACGGTGTTAATACCTTTACGACCGGGATTTTCCGATCATGGTTTTCATTGGAAGAACCCGAAACAGCCGTGTATTTATCGGCGCTGTTAATTGTCATTATTTTCGCCTTGATTCTTTTCGAAAAGTGGCAAGTGCGGAAAGTGAAGTTTACCTCTTCGAAAACCAATAGCACACAAATCCACCGAAAAGAGCCTTCGAGGTTGATGAAATGGGGCATCTTTTCCGTCGTATTTCTACCAGTGCTTTTAGGGTTTATTTTACCCGTAGCACAATTGATTTATTGGGCAGTATTAACGGCGTCCACGGTTTTTGATATGGAATTTATCATGATTTCGCTGCAAAGCTTCGGCATCGCGATTACCTCGGC
>JBARDR010000264.1:0-6525 GCA_049795335.1 Gelidibacter sp.
GATGAAATCTGCACGGGCGATGATAAAACGCTATACAATGAGGTGTTCAAAAAATTATTGGACTTTGGCGATTTCATCGGGATTGAAGGTGAATTATTTACCACTCAAGTGGGAGAAAAAACAGTGAAAGTTAAAAACTTCACCTTGTTAAGCAAATCCTTAAAGCCTTTACCATTACCAAAGGAAAAAGACGGCGTTATTTACGACGCTTTTACCGATCCTGAGCAACGCTACAGACAGCGCTATGCCGATTTGGTGGTGAACCCTCAGGTTAAAAATGTATTCATAAAACGCACCAAATTATTTAATGCCATGCGTCAGTTTTTCAACGATGCGGGCTATTTTGAAGTAGAAACGCCAGTTTTGCAGCCAATTCCGGGTGGCGCAGCGGCACGTCCGTTTATGACGCATCACAATAGTTTGGACATTCCATTATATATGCGGATTGCCAATGAATTGTACCTAAAACGCCTGATTGTTGGTGGTTTTGATGGCGTTTATGAATTCTCAAAAAATTTCAGGAATGAAGGGATGGATCGCACGCACAATCCAGAGTTTACGGCTATGGAAATATACGTTTCCTACAAAGATTACAACTGGATGATGCACTTTTGTGAAGAGCTATTGGAACATTGCGCGATTGCGGTAAATGGTGCTACAGAAGCAACTTTTGGCGAACACAAAATTGATTTCAAAGCGCCGTATGCGCGTGTGACGATGACCGATTCCATCAAACACTTTACAGGTTTCGATATTACCGGAAAAACGGAAGACGAAATCAGAAAAGCAGCTAAAGACATGGGCATCGCAGTGGATGACACCATGGGCAAAGGCAAATTGATCGATGAGATTTTCGGTGAGAAATGCGAAGGCAACTATATCCAACCAACGTTTATTACCGATTATCCAAAGGAAATGAGTCCGTTGTGTAAAGAACACCGCGATAATCCAGAGTTGACCGAACGTTTTGAATTGATGGTTTGTGGTAAAGAAGTTGCCAATGCGTATTCTGAATTGAATGATCCTATCGACCAACGTGAACGTTTTGAACACCAAATGGAATTGGCTCAAAAAGGTGATGATGAAGCTACGGGCATGATCGATTATGATTTTTTACGTGCTTTAGAGTACGGCATGCCTCCAACCTCTGGAATGGGTATCGGAATGGACCGACTTATCATGTTCTTAACCAATAATCAGTCTATTCAAGAAGTATTGTTCTTCCCTCAAATGCGGCCAGAAAAGAAAGCTGTAGCTTTGACTGAGGAAGAAAAAGCAGTTTTTGCTATCCTAAAATCCAATGCTCCGATAGATCTGAATAACTTAAAAGAACAATCAGGACTGAGTAACAAAAAGTGGGATACCACTATAAAAGGCTTGACAAAAAACAAATTGGCCAAAGTCGAAAAAACTGAAGAAGGTCTATTTGTGCATGTTATATAGAGCCGCCAAATATATTTTCATAATACTAAGAGCATGTGCAGTGATTGCATATGCTTTTTTGTTAATGATACATTTCATCTTAAAGGACCATTTCTGGTTTTTACAAATCTTTTTTTACGCCTTTCCCCTACCTTTAATCATCTTATTGGGAGGTTTTGTCACGCTTCTATTTTATAAAAGAAAACAGTATTTTATATTTTTAATCTTTACTACTATAGGCTTGACCGGCATTTGGCTCAACAATGCTTATATTTTCCAAAGCACTGTGGAAATCCCTAAAGATGCAACGTCCATTATATTCTGGAATGCCGCCGATCGACCGACCATCCATATGGATATCCTTACCAAAAACATACAAAATATCCAACCCGATATCATCGCACTTGCCGAGACGGAAAACGCTTCCGTAGAAGATATTCAGCAATTGTCAAAGGAGTTCCCTGCTTACGAATTTCGAATCCTTGAAGGCAATATGCTGATAGGCATAAAAGGACGTATCGAAAAAATCACGTATACCATTGAAGAATACCGCTATGACATCAATTTTGTAGAAGCACAACTACAGTCTGGCCCTATTTTAATTGCTTTTACAGATACTTTTCAAAGTCCAACAATGGATAAAAGAAAAACTTTAGGAACGGTATTCCGATTAGCTTCTCAAAAAAATTCAGACATCATTGTGGGCGATTTTAACACGCCTTATGAGAGTGTTCACTTCAGAAAGTATGAAACTGAATATCCTAGTTTTCATGATTACGGTCAGGGATTTAGTGCAACTTGGCCATTCGGAATTCCTTTACTTGAAATCGACCAAATTTTCACAAGCAAAAAGCTCAAGCCTATTCGCCTTCAAAAGTTTTATTATAAAGTTTCAGACCATGCGATGCTCGTCGGATATTTTAAATAAAAACACACAACCTATCGCAGTTTGTTTTAAAATTGACTTCATTATTTTAAAATCTGACGCATTCAATAGTTAAAGAAATCCTAAAATATATTACAATTTACTATCAACGTTATGTATTGCGTATTTTCACTTTCTTAATTTTATAAACTCCTAACATCGTGAAAAAAGTTTCCTTAAGCGTGATGTTTTTGGCGTCCTTCTTTTTTGTCGTGTCTTGTTCCACTACAAAAAAAGCCTCCAAAACTTCATCTACCGCTAGCGCTGCTTCAACGGCAGCAAAAACACCTGGAAAAAATGACATCCAGCCTTACAACAAAGTCATTACAAAAGATGCAAAAAGTGACCCAGGACTGTTCACAATCCATAAAATAGACGAGTCCTACTTTTATGAAATTCCCGATTCTCTTTTTGAACGTGAAATGCTCATGGTTACACGTATTGCCAAAACGGCCAGTGGCATAGGTTTTGGAGGCGGAAAGCAAGACGAGCAAGTTTTACGTTGGCAAAAAAAGGATAAAAGAGTATTGCTACGTATGGTTTCCCATAGTGTAGTAGCCAATGACTCCCTTCCTGTATATGAAGCTGTGGTCAATTCAAATTTTGAACCTGTGCTATTCAGTTTCCCTATTAAAGCTTTTGGCAAAGATTCATTAACTACAGTTATTGATGTGACTGATTTGTATATGAAAGATGTGAAGCCATTCGGTTTGCCAGATCGCAGCAGAAAACAATATAAAGTGACCCGTTTAGATGGAGATTTATCTTATATCGAAAGTCTTAAAAGCTATCCTTTAAACATTGAATCACGTCACGTAAAAACCTATAGCGCAAGTGAACCACCTTCAAATGCTGCGAGTGGAGCTATTTCAATTGAAATGAGCAACTCCATGGTTTTATTACCAAAAGTGCCAATGATGCGACGCATATTTGACCAACGCGTCGGCTGGTTTACAAGTGGACAAATAGATTACGGTTTAGATGCGCATGAAAGTAAAAGAATTACCTATTTAGACAGATGGCGCCTTGAAGTAAAGGATGAAGATATCGAAAAGTTTAAACGTGGCGAATTGGTTGAGCCTAAAAAACAAATCGTTTATTATATTGACCGTGCTACTCCAGAACAATGGCGTAAATATATTAAAGAAGGTATCGAAGATTGGCAAGTAGCTTTTGAAGCTGCCGGATTCAAAAATGCCATTATCGCTAAAGATGCTCCAACAGTTGATGAAGATCCCGGATGGAGCCCTGAGGATATTCGTTATTCTGTAGTGCGTTATTTAGCGTCGCCAATCCCGAATGCTAATGGCCCTCACGTAAGTGACCCAAGAAGCGGTGAGATTTTAGAAAGTGACATCAACTGGTACCATAACGTGATGACGTTGTTGCGCAACTGGTTTTTCGTACAAACGGCAGCG
This sequence comes from Gelidibacter sp., assembly GCA_049795335.1. GTDB lineage: Bacteria > Bacteroidota > Bacteroidia > Flavobacteriales > Flavobacteriaceae > Gelidibacter. Next base: position 3,766 of record JBARDR010000264.1, read on the forward strand.
ATTAATCCTGATGCTCAAAGTGTGAAATTTAAAGATGAAATCATGGGACGATTGATTCGTTTCGTGTCTTCACACGAAGTTGGGCACACCTTAGGTTTACCTCATAATATGGGAAGTAGTGTTGCTTATAAAGTGGACGATTTACGTAACCCAGAATTTACTAAAAAGTACGGAACTGCACCATCTATCATGGATTACGCACGTTTCAATTATATTGCACAGCCAGGTGATGAAGGCGTTGCCTTAATGCCAAACATTGGTATTTATGACAAATATGCCATCTCATGGGGTTACCGACCAATTTTGGATGCCGCAACACCAGAAGACGAAAAGAAAACTTTAGACAGCTGGATATTAAAGCATGCTGGAGATCCAATGTACCGTTTTGGAAGACAGCAAAGTGGCGGTGTGATTGATCCAAGTTCTCAAACAGAGGATTTAGGTGATGATGCCATGAAAGCAAGCACTTACGGCATTGCCAACTTAAAACGCATCGTTCCAAACTTGATTAAATGGACTGCAGAGGATGGTAAAGCTTATAACGATTTAGGGACCATGTATGGCGAAGTATTAGGACAATACAACCGTTATATGGGTCACGTGACTGCCAATATTGGTGGGGTTTATGAAATTTACAAAACCTACGACCAAGAAGGAGATGTCTACACTCCTGTGGATAAAGCCAAACAAAAAGAAGCCTTACAATTCCTTCAGAAAGAATTGTTCGCGACGCCAGAATGGTTATTAAACAATGACATTTTCAATAGAATCGAATTTGATGGTAATCTCGAACGCATCCGTGGGACGCAAATCAGAACGCTTAATGATATTCTTGATTTTGGAAGAATGCAACGCATGAGCGAAAACGAAACGGCCAACGGCAAGAACGCTTACGGTTTATTGGACATGATGCAAGATTTGCGCAAAGGTGTTTTTAGCGAGTTAAACAGCGGTAAAGCAATAGATGCCTACAGAAGAAATCTTCAGCGTGGTTATATTGATAGAATGGCTTTTTTAATGACCAAAGAACAAACCCCAATTCCTGCAAATTTCAGACGTTTTGTTTCAAGAACAAATGTTGATGTGAGCCAATCTGACATTAGAGCGATCACAAGAGCAGAATTGAAAACTTTGGAAGGCACAATCAAATCTGGTTTGGCAAGAACCAATGACAATATGAGCAGAATCCATTTAACGGATGCCCTGCAACGTATTGATGCTATTTTAAATCCAAAAAGCTAACGCGTTAGTTTTATTTATAAAAAAATGCTTCAAGGTTTCTTGAAGCATTTTTTGTTTTATAACCATTGCCCTATCACGTTTCTGTTAGATGAGCGATTCATTTTATGGAGTAGCGCTTTTAAATTGAAAACCCAAATGAAATAGAGTTTTCTCCCACAACCTCTACTCCTTTTCAACATAATCCGCAATTGGAATATCATTGATAAACACATTATCCAGAACAGCTTTTCCGTTTAGTATATAAACCAAAGCATAAGTATTGTTTGGCAAGGAATCGCGTTGTGCTTCAGCATGCGCTAACTCGGCGTTATAAGCTTTGGTCTCATTCATATAAAACTCATTGAATGGAAAGGAAAAACCAACGTTCTTCTCATAATGGTCGTACCAAGTGACTTTTGTTTTTAGATAATCACCGACCTTTGGCTCGTCCTTGAACACTTCTTTGACCATGGCAAAACCAAGACTATCTGTTTTAATTTTTATATAAATAGGCGCGTTAGTCACCCAAGTGGTATCGTTGGTGGCAGCAAAACTAATATCGTAATTTAGATAAATGTATTTACCTTTAAATGGATCGGAAGGATCAACGGGCTGAGTTCTGAATTTATAAGCAGTTCCCCTAGCAATGGTGTTTTCTTGATCAAAAATCATTCGGGCCGGAACAAAGAGTTGCACCAAAACGACCCCTACGAATATTGAAAATATATGGATTGTTCTCATCTTCATAATTTTAAATTTTCACAATTGATTTTTTCCTTTTGAGCATAATATAATTAGCCAAAAAGAAGCCCACGCCAACACATACAAATAACAGCCCTCTAATAATATAGCTCATATCGGTATCAAAAAATCGACAGACAATCAATGCAGTAATTATGAGCAATCCATAATTTAGAATTCCGAAATGATATTTATCTGCTCCTATTTTTATAGTGACAAGCCCAAGTATCAAAACAAGAATATTGACTAATAGGGTTGCGACCAAGCCATTTGCCATGCTGCTAAAAAATAAGGCCGCAAATATGATAAACACAAAATGAAAGAGGTTAAATTGCTTTACCCACTGTTTTGAATACAAGCGAATTAGAAATGCCAAAGTAATAACAAACAAAAGTAGCGTGATAAAAAACGCTCTCGATCCGAATAAATCGAAACGCATATTAAAATCCCACATCCAATTAAAGCTAGTAATCAAAAGCATCACAACCGTTCCAACAGACCCAAATATGAGGTAAGCATTCCGTCTTAATTTCCGATTATCAAAAATGGGAAGCTTTCCAATATTATAAAAAAGACCAAACAAAATAACATAGGTCAAATATCCTAAATCACCATAACGTTCTAAGAATGTGCCTAACGTAATGATCACACTTAACGGCAGCAACCAATTAAAAATAGAGGTCACGTTGGCTTCCGATTGATGCTTTAGCAATTGCAGATAATGAGGCATTACAAATGCCAGCAACAGCACATATATCCAAGGGGCTACGGAAATACCATTAAATCCATACCCTATAC
>JBARDR010000265.1:0-6165 GCA_049795335.1 Gelidibacter sp.
GGTTTATATTATATTCTTCTAAATATTGTGCTACTTGGAACTTATTAAATCCTCCGGCCCCGGCGTAAGATGCATAACAATGAGCCATTATTTCCGGTGTTATATTTTTATTAGTTCTGCCGGTAGCCATAGGCCGAAATCCCAAAAGTTCTATCTGATTTTTAAATTCGCTTGATATTGGCTTGGATGGTTTTAACCATAAGTTTATTCCGTTAGTTAACTTTACCCTTGTCACCCCAACTAGGTTGATTGATTGTTCACTGATAGTACTATGCAAATTTTTTAAGTTAACAATACTGTCGTGGAGATCCATTTTTACTGATGGTGGATTGAAAGGGATGGACTTACGGGAAATGTGTTCTATTGTGTTTACCATTTTCTTTTTGGCTGGCAGGTTTTCTTTTGAGATATTTATAAATACGAAATCCTGGTTAGTAAGTAAGTTGGACTTTTTATCCGCAAAACTCTGTACCTCGCTTACTTTTATATTGGATAAAATATTGTGAAGTTTTGCTTGTGTTGAAGGAGAAGGTACGGCAGATCCTCTAACAAAGTTTTCAAGGTAAGCCTCTGCAAGGTCTAAATTGTTTTCGTAATTCTGGGTGAATTCTGATTCAAGGGTTCTCCTGGCTTCTTGAACTTCCTGATCTGTGATTTGTGAAAATAACGATTTATACGCAGTTAATGTAGAGCTTATCTTTCTATCCATATCCATGGGGTTTACATTTAAATTCACCTCAAGAGCTGAGACCAATACTTGATTTGCAAAAAATGTCGAGACCGTATGCTTGGTTGTATAATTTGAGAAAGGAGGGTTATACTGTTTCAGAATTTTATGCGATCGCTTTTGTGCTATATCATTGACCATCTTTTGCAAAAACATATGATAATAATCTCTTTCTGAAATTGTATTGTAAGCATAATTTTTTTCCTTATTAAATAAAATAATTCTACTTTTGGTATCAACACTGTCCTTAATAAACTCATACTGATTACTTCCTTTCAATTGAATAGTAAATTTCTCTAGAATATTCTGATAATTTTTGCGGTCATTACAATTTATTAAATTAGAAAATTTTTTCTCAATCAGACTTTGAATACTGTCAAGATTTATGTCCCCAACAATAATCACAGCTTGCATATCTGGCCGATACCAATCATTATAGAATTCTTTTAAAGAACTCATTTTAAAATCTTTGATGTTTTTTACCGCTCTTTCCTTGGAGAACATTGGAAAATCAACATTTTGCATTAGGATTTTTCCAAATCCATTATTTAACCAATCTCTATAAGGATCTTTAGTTCTCATTTCACCCAAGACGGCGCCCCGTTGAACATTTATCTGAGATTCATCAAATTGTATTTTTCCTCCCCAAGATTTTAATGCGTCCATTCCCAATACGAATTTTTCTTTATTAGCATTAGGAATAATTAACTGGTATTTAGTAACAATTTGTCCTGTCTGACCTCGTATGAACATTCCAGCATTTTTCAGCATAGATTTTGAATTTGTTGGATTTTTATTATATAATGCCACATGTTCAAGAAGATGAGCATAGCCTTCCTGAGAGCGCGTCTCGAAAAAGGATCCGGCTTTTACTGCAAGCTTCATGTAAACCTCCTTACTAGGGCCACGAGTTTTTTTTAAATAGTAAGTAAAATTATTTTCTAAAGTTCCGTGACGAACAGTATTGTCTAACGGAATAGGATGATCAAATGAATCCGTTAGGAGGGATTGAGCACAAGTTTCCCAAGTAAAGAGTTTTAAAATTATAATAACCACGATACATGTTAGTTTTTTAATAACCATCATTCTGTGTTAAATTTGGATTTTTATTTATCTCTTGGGCAGGAATAGGATAGAAGACATCCGTTGACTTCCATAATGGGCTTGTTCCAAAAAGAAGTTCATCCCTATTGGCTCTTTTAAGATCCAGCCAGCGATGTCCCCATTCGGTAAAAAGTTCTTTCCTTCGTTGCACAAATATTTCATCCATTAATATTCCTTCTGACACTGCTTCAAAGGGCTCTAAATTTGCCCGTGAACGAATTACGCTTAAATCATTTAGAGCTTCCGAGATTTTACCTTGCTTTAATCTAGCTTCTGCCCTAATAAGATATTGTTCAGCTAACCTCAAAACCATGGAATATTCAACGATGGGAAAACCGGAACTCGCACTTATTTTATATTTATGAGCGAAATATGCGTTTAGCGACCCATTAAAACCTATCCAATTTTCAAGCCGTTTATCTCCTTCTTGAAAAGTATTTACAAAACCATCTTGAAGTTGTATACTAGCGAAAAATGAAGAGTAAGGATCAATAACAAACATACTACCATCATTAGTATTGGTTGCAATGCCTCCTCCCCCTATGGGTGAAATTTGCCAGATTGCTTCGCGACTATTGGCAAGGAAGACAGTATCTAAACTGTCCAAAATTTCGTATGTGGAGGATTCATTTATGACCTCACTGCTAAACTTCACAGCCAATTGCCATTCTTCCAGATATAAATAAACCCTTGCCAATAGTGCACTTGTCGCAAATTTATTCACAGTAGTTCGTTCAACCCTACGGTAGGATGGATTTAAAACCTCATAAGAAATCTCAAGATCTTCAATTATCTGTTGATATACCGATTCGATTCTTGATTTATCAGAAAGAGCATTTCTGCTATAGTCGGTGGTGAGAATTAAAGGGACCTGACCATAAAGGTTAACTAAATTAAAATACGTAAAAGCTCTTATAAAACGAGCTTCACCTTCCAATTGGATAGATAGATTATGATCAATTTTTTTTGAGGCGGAAAGCCCTTCCAGAAAAGAATTAGCCATATATATTATATTATATGCACTGCTCCATAATTCCAGATTATACGAATTGTCAGGATTTATTTGGTGTTCTTCAAACTCCATCCTTTCCAGATTGGAAGTATTGATGTTTCTAATATTATCAGACGATAAACCTGCTAATACAGTGATACTGTTTCTTGAGCCGTTTGAAAAAGATGATTGATATAACTGGTTGTAAATTCCGGTTAAGGCACTTATAGCCGTTTGCTCGTTATCAAATATCTGACTTCGTACAATTTTATCGGAAGGAACTTCAATGGACACCAGATTTTCACATGAAATATTGAGTACGATAACAAGAGCAAGTAATACTTTTATTTTTGTTTGTTTAGAGTTCATATTATGAGTTTTAAAAATTTAATTGCAATCCTGCTGAAATGTTTCTAAGGTTACCTATAAATGATCCACCTATAGGAGATTCCGGATCTAATCCCTCATAAGGGGTAATTGTGACTAGATTTTGACCATTGAGAAATATCTGGCATTGATTCAATCCCAACCTGTGTGCTATTTTTTTCAAATTATATGAAGCAGATATAGTTTTTAAGCGTAAAAATGATCCATTCTTATTAAAGACATCGCTATTTAAGGCATTGTTATAAGCTACTCCACCCTGATAAGATTGAGTAGGTATTTGCAAATCGTTTTCACTTAGATAAGAACCAAGAATATTACTTGGACGACCTGCATTATAAAAAGATAATCTGCCGGGTTGTTTTACAAATTCCCAAAGAAATTGAAGGTTAAAGTTCTTATATGTAATATCATTCCTAATGCCCCCATAGAATTCTCTGTTACGATCTTCAATATTTATTCTGTCTTCGATATCAAGTCTTCCATCTTCATTTACATCTTGAAAAGTATATAATCCGGTTTCCGGATCTAGGCCTGTATAATTGTAATTTACAGCGACATTAAGAGGATAACCTACTTTATATATATTGGAATATGAAGACTGTTCTATTTCAGGAAAGCTAATAAGTTCATTTTTCTGCTTGCTCAGGTTAAAAGAGGTTTTCCAGCTAAAATGCTTATTTTGTATATTGTGGGAGGTAAACTCAACTTCAAACCCTCTATTCTCAACAGTAGCAGGAAGGTTCGCCTGCACCGTTTGAAATCCGGTTATTGCGGGTAGTGGATAGCCTACCAGCTGGTTGGAAGAACGATTCCGGTACCAGCTCAAGTTAAAATTTATCCGGTTCTTCAAAATGCCCAATTCCAGCCCGACTTCTATTTTATTGTTCTGCTCCCAGGAATAGTCCGGGTTGGCAAGAGATGTGGGATATAGTCCGCCAGGACCGATAGTAGCTTCATATGTATCTAGGTAGCCATAATCACGAATCTGATCATTTCCTGAACTTCCGTAGCTCCCACGTAGTTTTCCGAAAGATAAAAAGGTAAGCCGATCTTTAAAAAGTTGTTCTTCGGTGAAAATCCACGCTACGCCTATAGCCCCAAAATTGGAATACTTGTTATTGGGGCCAAAACGGCTGGAACCATCCCTTCTTCCTGTTAGATTCACATAATATTTTTTATCCCAGTTAAAACCAAGCCGGGAGAATAAAGCGGCATAGCGGTATTGTGTACTGGAACTTTGGGCATTTAAGATAGTCTCGGCTGCAGATAGATTACCTATTAGTGTTTCCGAAGCGTATCCCATACCCTGCAAGCTTTGCCGGGCAAAATTTTCTGCCTGTAGCGTGGCTCCTAGTATGAAATCACTTTCAAGTTTTGCTAAGCTCGTATTATAAGTCAGTTGGGGTTCAACTATCCAAGAGTTTCTAATGGTATTTAAGTGAGCAGACCTATTCTGGAGATTTGCCGCGGGGTTATAGGACCTTGCAGGCAATTTTCTTGATTCATCTGTGAAATAATTGGTATAACCAAAATTGGTTTTCAGCTGTAGACCTTCAAAAACAGTATAAGAAAGATAGACATTGGAAATAAAACTATTTGTTCGTGTAATGCTATAATTAAAATAACCTTCAAACGGATTTGCTATGCCTGCAGCACTCCATTCCTCCCAATTTAAGGATCCATTAGGGTTAAATATGGTTGGGGCATTAGGTGGCAAAGTAAACACTGAAGATCCTAAACTTAAATTGCCTGCCAGCTTATTATTATCAACACCATAATTAATAGATGTTCCTAAGTTAAATTTCCGGTCTTCCGAATAATGGTTTAGGCTAAAATTTCCGGTAATTTTGTGATATTCATAATCCGAAGGGTAGATAGTTCCTTGCCTAAAATAAGATCCTCCAAGCCTGTAAGAAGTATTTTTGCTGCCTCCAGTAAATGAAAGATTGGCACTTGTAGTCTCCGCTTGTCCGTCAAATAAGAAATCTTGCCAATCAGTATATCGGTTTTGATCCCATACTAATAAATCATATGCATTTCTTGGTGTGGGTTCCATGCCGTCATTTTCAAAGGCCAGCTCCCGTATTCGTAAATATTGAGAAGTATTTAATAACTCCAACCTTCGAGGTACCGTGGAGACCCCGGTATATATTCTGGCTTCTATGCCAGTACCCAACGTATTTCCCGACTTGGTAGTAATGAGAACCACACCATTGGCACCGCGGGAGCCGTAGATAGATGTAGCATCTGCGTCCTTTAAAACTTCAATACTTTTTATATTTGAAGGGTTCAGATTATTTAAAGGATCAATACCTGCCGGACCCAATAATGAATTGCTTTCTGCCGGTATGGAACTTAAAGGTACGCCGTCTATAATATATAAAGGATAATTCCCCTCATCGCGAAGGCTGTTTCTGCCTCTAATTATAATACGGGATGCCATCCCTGGATTTGCCCCTCCTGACGTTACTTCCACCCCTGCCATCCTTCCCTGCAGGGCTTGGAGCGGACTGATTACCGGCTGGTTTTCAATTTCCTCTGCCGTTACCCTTGAGATATGCCCAGTACTTTCCCTCCTAGTAGTAGTGTAATAACCAGCGTTGATCTGTACCTCTCCTAGGGCGGTGGCATCTTCTTGTAGGGCGATGTTGATGGTGTTGCGGTTTTGAATAGGAATGGTAAGCACTGTGTAGCCCAAATAGGATATTTGCAATGTGTCTGTAGGTTTGGCGGTGATGCTGTAACGCCCATCAAAGTCCGTTACCACTCCGTTTTTAGTGTTTTTAATAAGAATATTTGCCCCAGAGATGGGTAGGTTTCCGTCAGTGACCTTGCCCGTGACCAATAGGTCTTGGGCTGTGAGTGGCAGAGTAAAAATTATGAAGAGAAGATTACAGCTAAATATACGCCGCCACCTCACTGATTTATGATTATTTATCATAGTTTTGTGTTGGTT
>JBARDR010000266.1:0-3086 GCA_049795335.1 Gelidibacter sp.
GATTTGACCAGTAAAATTTCATTAAAAATCACGATTTCAATGTTTATAATTGCCAAATTTTTACTTAGAATTAAGTAAAGCAAAAAAGCTAAATCTGTTGTTTAGTGGATTATATAAATATCAAAACTCCATAATGATCAAATTTAATTTATTGTTCTGCTATAAAACAACTCTGACTAAGGTGTCAAGTGTTTTATTATTAGTGTTTTAGATATGATTCATCGGTTTTAAAATTAATGGTAGAAATTTTCTGATGCCAAAAGTTTATTACATACCTTTTCAAACTCAACAAGAAGTCTAAAATTATAGACTTTTTTTAATATCATTCTATGGATTTTACCAATCCCCTTGTATATGGGGTTCCTTGCTTTTTAGGCTTAATATTATTAGAACTTACTTATAGCAAAACACATGATCATAAAGACCTTTATAACTGGCGTGACCTTTTTTCGAGTGTTGGAATGGGAATTGGGTCAGCAATATTTGCGCCTTTAGTTAAAACCGTAACGATCATCCTTCTTTTTAGCTTTGTATATGATCTATTTAATCCTTTAGTAGATGGGGTTCGAATGAACATCATGGGGTACGAATCTTTTGGTTATGCTTGGTACGTTTGGATCCTTTGTATGCTTTGTGACGATTTTGCCTATTATTGGTTTCACCGTCAAAACCATATGGTCCGATTTTTTTGGGCAGCACATATTGTACATCATTCTTCTGACAATTTTAATTTGGGTACAGCGGTCAGAAATGGATGGTTTACTATTTTTTACAAACCCTTGTTTTATGTTTGGATTGTGGCCATTGGTTTTCCACCAGAAATGCTTGTGGTTTGTTTAGGAATCGAGGCGCTTTGGCAATTTCAGTTGCACACGGTGTTTATTCCAAAATTGGGGTTTATAGATAAAATTCTAAACACTCATACCATGCATCAGGTACATCATGCTTGTAATCTTGAGTATATGGATAAAAATCATGGCGGAATTTTGAATGTGTTTGATAAAATTTTTGGAACCTGGCAACCACTTGATGAATCTATCGAGATTTCTTATGGTGTCACAAGTCCGCCGGAATCTTTTAATCTGTGGGTCATTTTGACTCATGAATATGCTGATATTTGGCGTGATGTCAAGAAGTCTAAAAATTTAAGACACAAGTTTATGTATGTTTTTGGACCTCCTGGCTGGAGTCATGACGGCAGTTCAAAAACAGTAAAACAGATGCGAAAGCAAATAGCCTTGGAAGAACTTAACGCATCAAAACAAAACATCCCAAAGCCTTTGGGGAAAGAACTTCGGGATGATGTCTATACTTCAGGAATTAAAGTATAGGTTCAACTCATAAAAAAATCAAGTTGGTAGCTCAAAATTATCGTCCAACCTTCTTCTGTTTTTTAATAGTGCTGCCTTGTTTATAATAGTAGTAGTCATTGTGATTGGCATAATCTTTATAATTTGAGCTTGACTGGCCATTTGAATAACGGGGCTCATACTTATATTTTCCGTTAGCCTCATTCACGGTTCCACGAGTGCTGATAATTTCGTCCCAACGATTATATTTCACTTTGAGTCCACCTACTTTGGATAATTTACCATCATCATAGTTCATTTTTATGGAACCCAAGCGTTTGATTCTGCCAGTCTTATCATATTCAACAATCACATTACCAACGCGTTTGACCATGCCATTATAGTCATGTTCGATGATCACGCCGTTGACTGTCGTTTTTCCATAATAACTAACATTTAAAGTTCCAGATCTTCCTTGAGCGGTATTCACTGAGCTTCGGCGTGAGTTTGTTTTGACGTTGGAATAAACTCTGTTATTAATATTTGACCGATTTTTCAAATGCGGATTAAAATCAAAACTTCCGTCAGGGAAAATTAGGAACTCAATGCCTTGCTCCATGAACATTATTGGTTCAACATAACGAGAGCGTGCTGTATTTGTGAAATTTTCTCCCTGTGGCTCAATATTTATGTTTGTTCCTGCCATTGATGTCAATCCTATTAACACCATGGCATTAAAAAGTAAGTGCTTTTTCATATTTAAAGTATTTAAGATTGTGCCTACTCATTAGCTTTTCGGCTTACGCTATATCTTAGGGCTTTTCAATTTGCATGCCACAAATGTTAAAACATTTGTGGTGAGGTGATTGAGTTTTGTGCTGTCACAAGCTTGGGTAAAATAGTTCATTGAGTAAGTAAAGGAGAAATGATGTTGAAGTTGTGCCTTACATAGCGCACTTTTTGAAACATTTGTATAGGAGTAACAAGACTATTTATGGAACTTCATTACTTTTATATTCATTAAATAATTACTAATGCGAAGATCACTGACCGATTGCCAGAATTGTTCCCAGCGCTTTGAAGCTCATTATCCTTTTTGTCCCTATTGTGGAATAAAATCAAAGGATGAGCTCACGTTAGGTGTGCTTTTCAATAATACCATCAGTAATTATTTCTCTGTGGATGCCCGGTTTTTTAAGAGCTTTATCCCGCTCATGTTTATGCCAGGATATCTCGCAAAACAGTTTGTTGAAGGCCGACGATTATTGTATTTGCATCCTGCTCAGATTTATTTATTTATCTCGGTAGTGTTTTTCTTTTTGTTTTCATTTATAAGTCGCAAACAAGCAGAAACTTTTGATAGCGCTATAAGGCATGATATTGAGCAAAGTCATATCTATTTGGATTCTATAAAACAGAAAAAAAAGGATTCGCTGGCGATAACATCACGAGAGCAAAAGGTTGAGGAGCGTGATTCGATGTCGGTTCTCAATATCGAACAGCCTAAGGATCAAATAGGTATGGGGCGTCATTACCAATCCGATCCATCCTCGTCGGTTAAGTTTGATTTTAATGAGTTCGAAATAGATTCGATGATTACGGCGGGCGCTTCTGATCAGGAAATTTATCGAAAAATGGGAATGAAGGATGACGATAGCTATGTGGTTAAACGTATTTTCAAACAGATTCTAAAATTTTTAAAGAGTAAAAGTGTGGGCTCTATTTTGCAAGCTTTTTATGACAGTGTACCGCTGGCAATGTTTATTTTATTGCCAATTTTCGCTCTCATTTTAAAGC
>JBARDR010000267.1:0-2650 GCA_049795335.1 Gelidibacter sp.
TATAATTCCTAGGGACCAACCATCACAAACGATATGGTGTCCTGTGAGTATCAAATGATGTTCAGTTTCAGAAAGTTTAATTAACGCGACTTTAAGAAGTGGTCCTTTGACCAAATCAAAAACATAGTTTGCATCACCAGATAGATAATTTTTTAAGAATCTATCCTTTTCAGAATCACTAAATTTCGATATGTCTTGATGATCTAATGGAAGGGAAAGTTGCTTAAAAATAGTCATGAACCTCCCATCTGTACTGAAAACAGATCGTAAAGTCTCATGTCGTTGAACTAACTCTTTTAAAGCTTTAGAGAGGGCCTCCTTATTTAAACTGCCTTTTAAAATTAGAGTAATGGACTCGTTATAACCTCTATTGCCATTGTCATCTCCTAATTTGCAAGCAATCCATATTTCGGCCTGTGAAGGTGTGGTATGAATAACACGTTCTATGTCTGGTCCTGCAAAGGGATTGAAAACATCAATATTATTTAACAAGGAGGTTTCTTTCATCGATTTGAATTTTAAAAAAACTGCATCGCGATCAGTACATTAACCATTTCGCTCTTTAGTTTATAATTATTTAAGAATTATTATAACTTTTGGAGACTCCCAGTAGGCTTCCTACTATTGAAAGATAAGGTTTGGTCATTTTACCCATTAGAGGACTTTTTTTGGACACCTTTGTGTATACTTCTGACCGAAACCTATCCCAATTGGAGGCGTTTAATGAATCTTGTGCAACAGAAATTGTTGTGGTTAAGGAATGAGCGGTATGCCACCATCCATTTGGTATAAATAATGTTTCTCCAGGTTCTACCGTAAACGTAATTGGAGTAGCATTAACACATAATGGAAATTTTTCTAAATCGATATTTTTAATGTCTGGTACATCTGAAACCCAAGTATTATTTTTCTTTGGGTATACGAAAGGCGTTTGATCCGGAGGAAGGACTGTAAATTCTTTAATCCCATACAATTGAGTAATAAAAGCATGAAGCCCCATATAATCATAATGAACATATGGGAATCGTCCTCCAGGACTACCAAGAAAAATTTCATAAGTATCTGCACCCTTTAAAAACGGCTTTAACAATTTATTATGGCTCCAGTCTGGGTTTGCATATTCAAATCTTGGGGTTATATCCGGCAATAATTCCGGATACTCTCTATCCAATTGAAGTTTACAAGGATAAGGTGCTGGATTCTCTAATGTAGCTTTTTCCATCATGTCTATGAAGTCACCGAGTTTATATTGTTCACCTTGAACCTCTACCATTCGATTCCCGTAATTAGTTTTAAAAAAATTTGGTGTAAACTTGTTTTTGGCAGACCAATCTTTAGAGGCGTCCCCTATCACTACTGGATAACAAGCGAAAAGATGATCTTTCTCAAATTCTTTATAAGTCATGCCATATTTTTTATCCACTGACAGAGTTCCATTGTTAACCAATTCAATAACTTTTGTAGCCATGATATATTTTCGTTTTTATTATAAATTTATTTTTACAAATTTACCTGCTTGATCCGAATCTATGATAAACCAAGCAGGATTGCCCAACTTGTCTATTCCTAAACGTGCACCTTCGACTGGAGGTTTATTTAAAGCTTCAGAAGAACTCACAGGATTTTTTGGAACATAATTTTTTGATCCGGATTTTAAAATATTGGCAGCAATAAGTTCATCAATACTGGAAACAAAGGCGTCCTTTAGCTTATAAATATCTTTGTCCATAAAAGCACTGGTCATGAAACATGGGAAACCATCCCAAATATGAAAGCCTTTTTCTCTTAACAAAACAAAAAGCAATTCAGAATATGGAATGTCTTCTAAAAATTTAAGTCGCCATAAGGAGCCGAAATACATGATTTCCAAAGGTAATCCTCGGTTTTTAAACTCATTATTCAAGTCTTTTGCATAATTTTCTGTAATATGGTTAAGGTTGTTTTGAAGTGTTCCGCCCAATTCTTTCATATGCGTTAATGACGCTTTTGCGGCGGCAAGTGCAAGCGGATGGCGTACAAAAGTACCTGCAAAATAAGTGACACCTGCTTCTGGATAAGAGTTATCTCCATATTGCCAAAATCCGCCATCGAGCGCATCCATATAATGGCTGCTTCCTGCAATGGCACCAATTGACAGGCCGCCACCGATCACTTTACCATAAGTTGCAATATCTGCTTTAATGTCAAATAAAGCTTGCGCTCCACCTGGGTGCATTCGAAAACCTGTAATCACTTCATCAAAAATAAGTACGGTTTCTGATGCTTTTGTTATCTCCCGAACTTTTTTAAGGAATTCTATGGGTTGAAATTCGGGTCTTCGGCTTTGTATAGGTTCTACAAGCACTGCAGCTAGTTCGTGTGAACGATTTCGAATAATTTCTAAACTTTCATCCGTGCCATAATCTAAAATTAAAACATTTTGTACCGATTGGGAGAGGATCCCTGCTGCTGCTGGAAAAGTTTTCAGACTTTTTGAACCTCTCACAAGTGCTTCGTCATTTATGCCATGATAAGCTCCAGTAAAAGCAACGATAAGTGAGCGTCCTGTAACGGTTCGGGCAATCCGCATCGCTCCTAAAACAGCTTCTGAGCCAGTATTGCAAAGTGCTGCACGGTCATGGCCGGTAAATTCGCATAATAAATCGCAAAC
>JBARDR010000268.1:0-5191 GCA_049795335.1 Gelidibacter sp.
TCTCTGTACTGTATTCTTATCTTGTCTTCTTGCCATTTTTTATGGTACTAACAAATTATAATTTAATTTTTTGATTGTTGTACGGACAGGCCATGGCCTGTCCCTACGGAATAATCTTCTAGGAAATTATTCCTCCAATCTAATATCCAATCCTAATCCTTTCAATTCGTGCATTAATACGTTGAAAGATTCAGGAAGTCCTGGTTCTGGCATTGGCTCACCCTTAACGATTGCTTCGTTAGTTTTAGCTCTACCGATAACGTCATCAGATTTTACTGTTAAGATTTCACGCAACGTTGCTGATGCGCCATAAGCCTCAAGGGCCCAAACCTCCATCTCACCAAAACGCTGACCTCCAAATTGAGCTTTACCACCCAATGGTTGTTGTGTAATTAATGAGTATGGTCCGATTGAACGCGAGTGCATCTTATCATCAACCATGTGTCCAAGTTTCAACATATAAATCACACCAACAGTTGCAGGTTGATCAAAACGATTTCCAGTACCACCATCATATAGGTATGTATGTCCAAAACGTGGAATTCCGGCTTCGTCAGTCAATTCGTTGATTTGATCTAATGTAGCACCATCAAAGATTGGCGTTGCATAAGTACGTCCTAACTTTTGACCAGCCCATCCAAGAACTGTTTCATAAATTTGACCAATGTTCATACGGGAAGGTACACCAAGTGGGTTCAATACGATATCAACCGGAGTTCCATCTTCAAGGAACGGCATATCTTCCTGACGAACGATACGTGCAACAATCCCTTTATTACCGTGACGACCCGCCATTTTATCACCTACTTTAAGTTTACGTTTCTTAGCAATATAAACCTTAGCTAATTTGATAATACCTGCTGGCAATTCATCTCCTACAGAAATAGTAAACTTCTCACGACGCAATGAACCTTGAAGGTCATTTTCCTTAATCTTATAATTGTGAATCAAATCCGCAACTAAAGCGTTCGTTTCGTCGTCGGTAGTCCAAGTTCCTGAAGATAAATGTGCATAATCATCTACAGAATTCAACATCTTCAAGGTATATTTTTTACCTTTTGGAAGTATTTCTTCTCCAAGATCGTTAAAGATACCTTGAGCCGTTTTTCCGTTTACGATTGTGAATAATTTGTCAATTAAAACCGCTTTTAACTCATCAAATTTTCTGTAGTAAACCGCTTCTAAAGCATCAATATCTTCTTTATCTTTTGCTCTCTTACGTTTGTCTTTTACTGCTCTAGAGAATAATTTTTTCTCAATAACAACACCGTGTAATGAAGGAGAAGCTTTTAATGAAGCATCTTTCACATCACCGGCTTTATCACCGAAGATTGCTCTTAATAATTTTTCTTCTGGGGTAGGATCAGATTCACCTTTTGGAGTAATCTTACCAATTAAGATATCACCAGGCTTAATCTCAGCACCAATACGAATCATACCGTTTTCATCCAAGTCTTTAGTAGCCTCTTCAGAAACGTTAGGAATATCATTAGTCAATTCTTCGTTACCTAATTTGGTATCACGAACTTCCAATGAATATTCATCGATATGGATTGATGTAAAGATATCATCACGAACAACTTTTTCAGAAATTACGATAGCATCCTCAAAGTTGTAACCTTTCCATGGCATGAAGGCCACTTTCATGTTACGACCAAGAGCAAGCTCCCCTGCTTGGGTTGCGTAACCTTCACAAAGTACTTGTCCTTTTTTAACTTTATCACCTTTTGTTACAATAGGTTTTAAGTTAATAGACGTCCCTTGGTTGGTTTTTCTAAATTTAACCAATGGATAAGTTTTAGTATCGCTCTCAAAACTTACCAAGGCTTGCTCTTCAGTACGTTCGTATTTGATTACAATTTCGTTAGCATCAACATACTCTACAGTACCTGCGCCTTCTGCATTAATCAAAACTCTGGAGTCTGAAGCTACTTGACGCTCTAAACCAGTTCCAACAATTGGTGCATCCACACGCAATAATGGTACTGCTTGACGCATCATGTTAGATCCCATCAAGGCTCTGTTCGCGTCATCATGCTCCAAGAAAGGAATCAACGATGCTGAGATAGAAGCGACTTGGTTAGGAGCAACGTCCGTATAGTTAGCAGTTCCTGGATCGATTACAGGGAAATCGCCTTCTTGACGTGCAATAATTTTGTCTTCGATGACTTTTCCATCGGCATCAACTCTAATATTTGCTTGAGCGATCAACATGTCCTCTTCCTCTTCCGCACTCAAATATATAGGTGCATTTTTAATATCTACAATACCATCAGTAATTTTACGATAAGGTGTTTCAATGAAGCCCATTCCGTTTACTTTAGCATAAACAGAAAGCGAAGAAATCAAACCAATGTTAGGTCCCTCTGGAGTTTCAATTGGACATAAACGACCGTAATGTGTATAGTGAACGTCACGAACCTCGAAACCTGCACGCTCTCTGGATAAACCTCCAGGTCCTAGTGCTGATAAACGACGTTTGTGCGTAATCTCAGCCAATGGATTGGTTTGATCCATAAATTGAGACAACTGATTCGTTCCAAAGAATGAGTTGATTACCGAAGACAAAGTCTTGGCGTTAATCAAGTCAATTGGTGTAAACACCTCATTGTCACGAACGTTCATACGCTCACGGATAGTACGTGCCATACGTGCTAAACCAACACCAAACTGTTGTGATAATTGCTCACCAACAGTACGTACACGACGGTTAGATAAGTGGTCAATATCATCAATCTCAGCTTTAGAGTTGATCAACTCGATAAGATATTTGATAATGGTAATGATGTCCAATTTGGTAAGCACTTGCTTATCCATACCTATATCAAGACCCAATTTTTTATTCATTCTATAACGACCTACTTCACCTAAAGAGTAACGTTGGTCAGAGAAGAATAATTTGTCAATAATTCCACGAGCAGTCTCCTCATCTGGCGGCTCGGCGTTTCTTAATTGACGGTAAATATGTTCAACAGCTTCTTTTTCGGAGTTTGTTGGATCCTTTTGAAGCGTGTTATGTATGATTGAATAGTCCCCTTGTTGCGTACTTTCTTTATGTAAAAGAACAGTTTTGGCATCAGCTTCAAGAATTTCTTCAATATTGTCTTTATCTAAAACTGTATCCCGATCAAGCACAATCTCGTTACGCTCGATGGATACCACTTCACCTGTATCTTCATCCACAAAATCTTCGTGCCATGTGTTAAGCACACGTGCAGCCAATTTACGACCAATGATTTTTTTAAGACCAGACTTCGATACTTTAACTTCTTCTGCAAGGTCAAAAATTTCAAGAATATCTTTATCACGTTCAAAACCGATTGCTCTGAACAAGGTTGTAACTGGTAGTTTTTTCTTTCTATCAATATAAGCGTACATAACGCTATTGATATCTGTAGCAAATTCAATCCAAGAACCTTTAAAAGGAATTACTCTTGCTGAATATAACTTGGTTCCATTCGCATGGAAGGATTGACTGAAGAACACACCTGGAGATCTGTGCAATTGTGAAACCACAACACGCTCAGCACCATTGATACAGAAAGTACCGCTTGGCGTCATGTATGGAATTGTACCTAAATACACATCTTGAACAATGGTTTCGAAGTCCTCATGTTCAGGGTCTGTACAGTACAGTTTTAAACGCGCTTTTAAAGGCACACTGTATGTTAATCCTCTTTCAATACATTCTTCAATTGAATATCTTGGTGGATCAATGAAATAATCCAAAAATTCCAAAACAAATTGATTGCGAGTGTCGGTAATTGGGAAGTTTTCCATGAAGGTATTGTAGAGACCTTCATTCCCTCTTTCTTCAGATTTTGTCTCTAATTGGAAAAAATCCTGGAAGGATTTTATTTGGATATCCAAAAAATCAGGATAATCCGTTCTATTTACAATAGAAGAGAAGTTTAATCTTTCAGCTTTATGTGCTAACATCGATGAACGGGATTTTGATTAAAAAAATAGTTGTTTTTAATGTATATCTCCTCTTTTTGTCATTGTCTTTCAATGCTTAGATGGAGTTTGCCAATTATCACTCTCGTTGGAATCAACTTCATTTTAATGGCACATTTAATATACACAAAAGGGTTTAGGTCATTCCGAACAATCGGAAGACCTAAACCAAAATTTGTAGTTTGGGTTAAGCTTATTTAAGCTCAACTTCTGCTCCAGCTTCTTCTAATTGAGCTTTTAAAGCTTCTGCTTCATCTTTAGAAACACCTTCTTTAACATTGCTTGGTGCGCTATCAACTAATTCTTTAGATTCTTTCAAACCTAAACCAGTTAATTCTTTTACCAATTTAACAACTGCTAATTTAGAAGCACCTGCTGCTTTAAGAACTACGTCAAATTCTGACTGCTCTTCAACAGCTTCAGCATCACCACCGCCACCTACAGCAACTGCAACAGCAGCAGCAGCTGGTTCGATACCATACTCGTCTTTTAATATTGTAGCTAATTCGTTAACTTCTTTTACAGTTAAGTTAACTAATTTTTCTGCGAAATCCTTTAAATCTGCCATTTTCTATCGTTTTAATAATTTTAATAAAATATAATTTGTTTAAGTGCGTACTTGACTGATTATCCTTCTCTTTCGGATAATGTTTTTACTAGACCTGCAATGATTCCACCACCTGATTTAAGAGCCGAAATAACGTTTTTAGCTGGAGATTGTAACAATCCTACGATTTCTCCAATTAATTCTTCTCTTGACTTGATATCCACCAATGCATCTAATTGCTCATCACCAATGTAAATCGCTTCTTCAATAAAAGCTCCTTTAAGCAATGGCTTATCAGATTTTTTACGGAACAATTTAATTACTTTAGCTGGAGCATTTCCAGTTTCTGAATACATTACTGAGGTGTTTCCTACTAAGGTCTTTGGAAGATCTCCAAAATCCTTTTCAGAAGCTTCCATAGCTTTACTCAACAATGTATTTTTTACGACGGCCATTTTAATGTCTGCCTTAAAGCAAGCGCGACGTAATTCTGAAGTGTTTTTTGCGTTCAATCCAGAGATATCTGTTAAATAGATATGTGTATTATCCGATAATTGAGCAGTCAACTCTTCAATAACTTGTGATTTTTCTTCTCTTGTCATAATATTAAAGTTTAACTACTAACCTATTTTAGTATCAATTGATATACTTGGACTCATGGTACTAGACACAAAGATGCTTTTAATG
>JBARDR010000269.1:0-9760 GCA_049795335.1 Gelidibacter sp.
CCTTCTTCCTGATCAGGTGCAATCGTCAATGGATACATTCTGTTCGCTATGGAAAGCTTAATCTTTAGCTGTTCTGACATTAAATACTATACTTAAATTACATTATTGAGATAACTGTGCTATACAATGATCTATATCTTTTATTAATGTATTTATCTTGAGCTTTGTCTCTCGTTTATTTTCATCACTGCCCAACATTGAATTTGCAATTTTAAGAGCTTCATATTTCTCAATCCAAGAGCTCAATGCTTCCTGTTGTTGAATAATCTTTTGCTGATAAATGGCCAATTCTTCAGACAGCTTCGCATTGGTTTGCTTTAAAACCTCTTGCTTGTGTAAAACTTTGCTGATCTTATTCTCTAAAGAATCAACAATATCCTCAAATTTACCCATTTACAAATTTCAATACTGATGTAACAAAGTTAACATACCTAAGCAGAAATCACAATAGTTTTATCAAAAATTTTGAAAAAATAAGCTATTAGTGAGACAAAGCACCTTAAATACTTAACATTCAATCTTATAATGATTTCAAAAAGATGAAAAAAGGGCGATCACTTCACTTTATGAAAGGAAGGTTCGACCTGTAAATCAGAGGTCTTTAAATGCATTTTTCAGATTTAAGTTATCATCATTTCAAGGCCGTAAGTTGATACCTTCTAGCAATTAAAAAGTTAAAAACTCGTTTATATCTATCAATTTCAAATCGAACCGCACTATTTAACCATTACTTACTTTAAACCCTTCAAACTTTAGGCACTCCTAACTTTTTTTAATATTTTTAGCCTTTCAAATCTATATATGAAGTTTCTTTTTCTATCTCTGTTTTTAACCACATTTGCCTTTTCACAAGTTGACTATCCTAAAGATTATTTTAGAAGTCCTTTAGATATCGAATTAATTCCTTCTGGAACTTTTGCCGAACTCAGATCCAATCATTTCCATGCCGGAATGGATATCAAAACGCAACAACGAGAAGGTCTCAACGTTTATACCGTCGCTGAAGGTTATGTCAGTCGTATTAAAGTATCGCATTATGGCTACGGAAAAGTGATTTATATTACACATCCAAATGGTTACACTTCTGTTTATGGCCACTTATCAAGCTATGCGCCAATCATTGAAGCTTATGTAAAAGCGAAGCAATATCAAGATGAATCCTATGAGGTTGAAATCATTCCAGAGGTTGATGAAATAAAAGTTAAAGCGGATGAAATCATTGCCTATTCTGGTAATACGGGAAGTTCTGGCGGCCCGCACTTGCATTTTGAAATTAGAGATCAACAAGAACGCGTCCTAAATCCCTTGCTTTTCGGATTTAAAATTCAGGATAAAAAGACTCCTTTCGTCACCAATGTTTATGCCTATACCAAAAATGATGATTCCTTTGTAAATGGTCAAATTGGTCGCGTTGAGCTGCGTCTCATCCCAAACAAAAACAAAGATTATACGGTTGAAAGTATAAATGCTTATGGCGAAATAGGCTTTGGGGTAATTACTTATGACCAACAGGATTTAGCGGTCAATCAGAATGGTATTAATGGATTGGAAACTTTCTATAATGGCAATAAAAAGTTTGGTATGGAATTTAACCGATTTGCATTCAGTGAAACTCGGCACATCAACAGATTTCTGGATTATGAGCTGTTGAAAACCAAAAGAACCCGCGTCCAAAAATTATTTGTTGAAAAAGGAAATGTGCTGAGTCTTTATAATCATTTGGATAACGATGGGTATGTTGCTATAGCAGATAGCACGGCTTCCGTCTACAAAATCAAAATTAAAGATTATCATGGTAATGAATCATGGGTTACAATTCCTATAAATGGAAAAAAAATATCTAAAACACCTAAAGTCATTGACACCAGTACCAAAACCTATATTTTCTCTGAGCAACCCACGAATTTGAACGAAAAAAATGTGACCGTTTATTTTCCTTCCAACAGCTTTTATGAAGATACTTTTATTGATTTCAAGGTCAGCAATGACACGCTTTATATGCATAAGGATATCATCCCGCTTCAAAAAAATGTGAATATACAATATGATGTCAGTCACTATAAGGATGCCGATAAAGACAAACTTTATATTGCCGAATTGATTGGCAATAAAAGATACCCGAGTTATCTCAACACCAAAAGAAACGGCAGCATATTATCAGCATTCTCAAACGCTTTAGGAACCTATACCGTGGTTAGAGATACTCAAGGTCCAAAAATATCCGCAACCAACTTTCAGGATGGTAAATGGCTGAGCAATTTTCGTTATCTTAAATTCAAAATCACGGATGATCTTTCGGGCATCAGTAATTACAGAGCGACCATTAATGGCAAATGGATTCTGGTGGAATATGAGTACAAAACCAATACGTTGACCTTTGATTTTAATGACAATGTGGTGACAGACACCAAAAATGAATTGAAACTCGTGGTCACTGATAATGTTGGGAATAGTTCGACATTTGAAGCGACGTTTTTCAGAAAATAAAACACTGACCATTTGAAACTATATGTTCACTTTTTGCGATTCGTCCTTATAATACTACCATTTTTAGGATGGTCGCAAACCGCAACGATTAGAGGGATTATTTTGGATGATGCGAATATGCCCATTTCCAATGTCAGCATTAAATCGGACAGCTCAGGAACGACCACAAATGACAATGGCTTTTATGAATTAAAAGTTCCAATACATATTGATATTTCTGTGGAATTCACGCATATTTCCTACAAACGTGTGTTTGCAAAATTCAATCTTAAAAACGGGCAGGAAATAGAGTTCAATCCGGTTATGTATTTAAATGTCGAGCAAATTGCAACAGTTATCATTAATAGTACCCAGCGGCAATCGGTTGATGGTGTGACCACCATAGCTCCTGCCCTGCTTCGTACCATACAAGGTGCACAACCTGGCGTTGAAAATATTTTAAAAACTTTACCTGGCGTTAATATTTCCAACGAATTGAGTACGCAATATTCGGTGCGCGGTGGTAATTTTGATGAAAATCTGGTTTACGTCAACGACATTGAAGTGTACAGACCGTTTTTGGTGCGCTCCGGACAGCAGGAAGGCTTGAGTTTTGTGAATACAGATCTGGCGCAAAACGTCGATTTTTCGGCAGGTGGATTTCAAGCGAAATATGGCGATAAACTAGCTTCAGTGTTAGATATAACCTATCGAAATCCGATAAAATTTGGCATGACTGCCGACATCTCGTTATTAGGCGGTAGCATTTCTGCGGAAGCGGTATCCAAAGACTCCAAACTATCGGGCATTATTGGGTTGCGCTACAGAGACAATAGCTTAGTGCTAAATTCCTTAGAAACTGAAGGCAACGTAAAACCCGTATTTGCCGACGTCCAAACATATTTGACCTATAAATTCACCGATAAATTACAGGTCAACTTTTTGGGGAATATCTCCAGCAATACTTACGATTTCCAACCCAGAAACAGACAAACCAATTTTGGTACTATAGCCAATCCGTTGGCTTTACTAGTGTATTATGAGGGCCAGGAAAAAGATGCGTACAACACTTATTTTGGTGCATTTAGGGCAAATTATTTAGCCAGTGAGGCTTTGACCGTAAAACTAATGGCCTCCACATTTCACACCACAGAAGAAGAGTATTTTGATATTTTGGCGCAATACCGCTTGGGAGAAGTGAATAGTAATATTGGCGATGAAAATTTAGGCAAAGTTGAATTTAGCGAAGGTATCGGCTCCCAATTAACGCATGGCAGAAACGATTTGGATGCCTTAATAATGAACGTTGAGCACAAAGGCGATTATCGGATTGATGATAACACCTTTGAATGGTCCCTAAAATATACGCATGAAGATATTCGTGACCGTTTGGTAGAATGGGAAGTGATTGATTCTGCTGGTTTTTCGATTAATCCCCCAAAATTGGATTTCTATAATGACCAACCTTATCAGCCTTATCAAGGTCCTTTGGTTGCATTTCAGAATGTACGCGCTACCAATTACGTGCACATTGACCGCATTCAAGCGTATGCACAATGGAGCAAACGTTCAGAATTAGGCAACCATGAGGTATTTTATAATTTTGGTGTGAGAGCGCATCATTGGACGGTTAATGGTGATGGTATTGAAAGTAAAAAGCAAGCCGTTTTTAGTCCGAGGGCGCAATTTGCCATCAAACCAGATTGGGAGAAGGACATGCTTTTTAGAGTTGCTGGCGGTTTGTACTACCAACCTCCTTTTTATAGAGAACTTAGAGATTCATCAGGTACTGTAAGACCTGATGTGAAAGCTCAAAAATCGATACATCTGGTTTTGGGCAATGAATACAGTTTTAAAATGTGGGATCGTCCTTTCAAACTGGTTTCTGAAGCCTACTACAAACATATGACTGATGTGAACCCTTATACTTTAGAAAATGTAAGGATTCGCTATCGCGCGAACAACAACGCCACAGCTTATGCGTATGGTTTGGATTTAAGATTGAACGGCGAATTCGTGCCAGGAACGGAATCATGGTTTAGTTTTGGGTATTTAAAAACCGAAGAAAATATTGAAGACCAAGGTTACATTGCAAGACCAACTGATCAGCGTTTGAAATTCGGAGCGTTGTTTCAGGATTATGTGCCCAACATTCCTGCGTTGAAAGTATATCTGAATTTAGTATACAATACCGGCGTTCCTGGAGGTTCTCCAAGTTATGCCGATCCTTATCAATATCAGAACCGACTGCGGGATTATAAACGTGCTGATGTTGGATTTTCTTACGTGGTTATCGATAGTAACAAAACCTATAATTCCCACTGGAAAAATAGGTTTAAAGAATTGACCGTTGGCGTGGAAGTGTTTAATATGTTTGATGTGCAAAACTCCATTACGAATACTTGGGTACGGGATGTGTATAGCAAACGCCAATATGCGATTCCTAATTATTTGAGTCCGCGGGTTTTTAATATGAGGGTGTCGATGAAATTTTAGGTTCTATCTTTCTCTCTCAGAGACGCACATATTTTCTAGCAGAGCCGCGGAGGCCCAGGTTTTTATAATTGCGTACCTATTTCTTAATGTAATAATATATATTGGCGTGTGAATTAGCTGTCTCGACAATTTTATGCACATGTCTACAAAATCAGTGCAAATCTTTAAAAATAGGATCCTTTGCGAGAACGGACGGGTAAGGTCTGCGTTCTATTAGCAATTTTTATTTAACAAATTCTTTTAAGGTATCGATCACATAATCTACGTCATCTTTGGTAATAAAACAAGAAAATGAAAATCTGACGGAAGGTTTCATTAAATTTTCGCTACTTAATATTTCAGAAAGGACATGCGAATTTTGATTGCTCCCACTTTGGCATGCCGAACCTTTAGAACAGGCAATTCCTTTTAAATCCAACTGAAAATGAAGCATTCCTCCTTTTGCTGGAGCAATTGGCAAGCAGACATTTATTACCGTATAAGCACTCAATTCAGGGGTTTCACAGTTGCCGTTAAATGCCATATTTGGAGATAACGCTTTTAATCGGTCTATAAAATAAGTTTTCAATTCGAGGATTTGACGCTGCTCTTGTTCTAAATTGGCATAGCTTAATTTCAGAGCTTCTTCCATGCCTACTATATTATGAATGCTTTCGGTACCTGCGCGATACCCACGCTCCTGCTCGCCGCCATATATAGAAGCTTTGATGCCTGAACCTTTTCTGAGAAAAGCAAAGCCAACGCCTTTTGGACCATGGAACTTGTGCGCACTTGCTGCGATAAAATCCACGGGAATGGTTTGTAAATCCAGATGATAATGCCCTACAGATTGCACTGTATCGCTATGAAATAAAGTGTTGTTCTTTTTACAAAGGTCGGCCACTTTTTTAAGATCCAATTTATTCCCGATTTCATTATTGACATGCATCAAACTAACCAGTTTTTTGCTGGGCGATTGTAATAATCGCTCCAAATCATTCAAGTCAATGAGTCCGTTTTCGAGCAATTTCACATAGTTAATGGTAATGCCATATTCGCTTTGAAGATGCTCAGCCGTGTGCAAAACAGCATGATGCTCCAATTTGCTGGTAATGATTTCAGTCACCCCCAAATCACGGACAGCACTTCGCAAAACGAGATTGTCCGCTTCCGTGCCACCTGCGGTAAACACAATCTCAGAAGCATTGACATTAAAAAATGAGGCAATTGTTTTTCTGGATGTTTCCATTAATGATTTGGCAGAACGTCCCAAACTATGTGTTGAGGATGCATTGCCAAATTGTGATCGCATAACCTGCGTCATACGTTCAATAACAGCATCACGCATTGGGGTTGTTGCTGCATTATCGAAATAAACCTGTCTCATTATAAAAACCTTTGAAAACACAAAAATACTCCAAATAAAATTATTTCGTAGATGCGACCTTATAAATTGCCAAATGCCTTATTTTTGTTGCTAAATTGATTGAAATGCAAAAATTACTGTACCTATTATGCTTTTGTTTATTGGTCTCTGCTTGTGATGATGGCGACGTCATTGATGTGGAATTGGATTTTGATAAAGAGTTATCTATATGCAATTTAAGCGCTGGAAATTACTTTTTGTATGACACCAAAAAAAATCCGTCAGAGTCTTTAAGCTTAATATTTCCTAAAAACTCCAGAACAGACTCCATTTTCAATCCTCCGACAAATAATTACAGAACCACCTTGACTATAAATGGTACGACTACCCTATTCAATTACCGTACTTATGATGGGAGTCCTGAAAATTTAATTTGTAATCTGTTGCCTGATGCCGCTACTAATATTCTTAAAGATTATGCGGCAAATTCCGGTACCATCACTATAATCACAACTTATGTTGATGATGACGATGACGGCATTCCTGCAGAGGTAGAAGATGCCAATTTAGATGGCGATAATAATCCTGCAACAAATCCAACCGATTCTGACGGCGATGGTATTCCTGATTATTTGGATGCGGATGATGACAACGATAATGTGTTAACCAAAGATGAAAAACACAATTTCACGAAAGCAGATGGCCTTTCCAAAGCTCAGGATACTGACGGCGATGGCATTCCTGATTATTTAGATAATGATGACGACGGCGACGGTGTTTTGACACGTCACGAAGACGCAAGCCTCAATGGAAATCCTATGGACGATCGGGATAGTAGTTCTCCTACGCCAAGCGTTCCAAGATATCTGGACAAAGAAGCCAAGGATACTTACGATTATCAAAAATTCAATAAAAACATATACAAACGCACCTACACCATCAAGTTTTATATTAATAATGTCAACCTAGATGTAATTAGCTTAACTGAAATTGAATTTGGAACCTACACTTACAGTGTTATGATTGAAAGTGACTAAGAAACTTGTGAGTTCGCTGATTTCAAATTAAGTTAAAGCTATACAATTTAGTGCATCTTGCTTTACCTTCTAAAAACTTTTACACTCCAGAAGCATCGGGATCACGGATTTTCACGAACCTACTTATGTATTAAGAATACCGCTTCAAGCTTTTTACATTAAATTTCACGAATGCAACAGACTTCTATTTTGGTTACTCCGTCATAACGTTTGTGGCACTCGTATGACACTTTAGAGCAGAGTGTTTTAGTTAACGATTATTTCGGAAGAATAAGTTAGGTGTTTTAATACGAAATTCCGTTTCAAATATTGAAACCTGTTTTGAGTTAGATGAATAATTCGAGTTTAAAAAACTAAAAGAAATATAAATCTATCCATTCTGATAGATATAGACTTCCATCGCTCCTAGTCCATATTTCTGGAAATCGGCATCGTAGAACTTTATGTTGTCATAGCGTCCAAAAAGTGTTTGCAATTCCATTTTAAGAACTCCTTCGCCAACGCCGTGAATAAACACAATTTTTTGAATGCGTTTACTGATGGCAAATTCCAATTGACGTGTAGCCGTATTCAATTGCAAGGTCAACATGTCATAATTAGATAAATTACGGATATTATCTGTGAGGTTATGAATATGCAAATCCACTTCCATGGTAGGTTGGTTGCGATCTTTCGGTTTTACTTTTACAGATTTTCGACTCATGTGCTGCTCCTTTTCTGAAAGCACTTCACGCACCGAATGCTCAGCAAAAATGCTGGATTTCAAAGTGTCCTTTTCATCCATTTTAAGCAATTCATTCGCATTAAAATCCAAAAGAAAGCCATCATCGGTCACAATAAATATGGTTGAGCCGTCAATTTTTGAAACTGTTCCTGAAATGGCTTCATCCAAAACCGTTACTTTATCTCCATTTTTAAAATTCATGACTAATCTTCGTTATCAGAAGGTATTTCTTGATCGTTTTTACTCGGAATTCTTTTTGAAATGCGGTACACGCCCATCATCAAAATCATAATACCTCCAATAAGTACATATTGATTTTGCTCCACTCCGGCCTTGGCGTAAATGGCAATAAAACCGCCTATAATTATTAATAGAAGATTGATTACTCTTGACATATTCATAAATCAGTTATTTAAAAGAAATGACGAAATTAAACATTTTGAATCGAAATACCTTTTGTTCTTGGAAATCTAAGCTTAAAAATTATATTTGATAAGTCCATTCTTTTTATAAATTTGTGTATGTTTTTTTTCTATTTCACCAAACCCGAAGACTTCATGTTGCCTTGTCTCAACAAACAACTCTTTGGCATAGAGTGCTTGGGTTGTGGTATTCAGCGCGCCACACTATTTCTATTTAAAGGTGAGTTTTTGCTGGCTTTTAAAATTTACCCCGCGATTTATACACTTTTTTTATTGGCACTTTTTCTTATATTTAACATCTTTAAAAAGTTCAAATATGATTATAACATCAAAATGGGTTTAATCATCTTAAATGTTATAATTGTAGTCACCAGTTATCTAATCAAAATAAACCACTAAAAAACCAATCACATGGAAAAACAACAACTCCCGAATGCAACCCTTATTTTAGTCTTTGGAATTTTATCTATCGTTACCTGCTGCTGCTATGGTATTATTGGCTTGCCTTTAGGCATCATCGCTATAGTTCTGGCCAATAAAGCGACGGCTCTTTATGCAACAAATCCGGAATTATATACAGGGTTCCAAAATGTAAAAACAGGGAAAATCCTTGCTATCATTGGAGTTGTCATTAATGGAATCTACTTAATATACGTTATTTGGTTATTCGCAACATTAGGTTTTGACGGACTACAAGACATACAGGATGAATTTATGAAAGGCCTCAATTCAGGGATGGCGGAATAATTCAATTCAAAAATGTGAAAAAGCGGTCTAAATTATTTTAGACCGCTTTTTTTTATCTGAATTTTAATAATTTATAGCGTTGCTGAAATCATGG
The DNA here is from genome assembly GCA_049795335.1 of Gelidibacter sp. Classification (GTDB taxonomy): domain Bacteria; phylum Bacteroidota; class Bacteroidia; order Flavobacteriales; family Flavobacteriaceae; genus Gelidibacter. The sequence goes on from JBARDR010000269.1 coordinate 9,332, forward strand.
CAATCACTACAATCAAAACATACAAACTGATAATGACAATCGTAAAAACGCCCAAAAACTTATAATGTGATTTCAAGTTAGAAAATGCAGCAGTCAAATCTTCATTAGTGTTGAGACTTAAAGCACTCTTCATTTTTCTTGAAAAGTTAAAAAGATACAAGACTGGAAAAAAGTAAATCAACCCCATGACAATGTAAATAATTCCAAAATATGACATGTCGATGCCAAAGTCATTATAAGAATTGTCCCCAAGAATACCTCCCATAGTGACACTAAAAATAACACCAGCCAAAAACATGAGGCCAATAACCAAGAATTCGGCTCGCCGATAGGCCAGAGCTGAATGCTGTGTTGACGAATCCGGTTGATTTGCCGTCTATGGGTAAAACGTTGAATTTAGGTAAGGATAGTTGGAGGTTGCGCTGTGTT
>JBARDR010000270.1:0-2714 GCA_049795335.1 Gelidibacter sp.
GCCTAGCAGCGAGATTGAAAATGCTTATAAACTAGCATCTCCTTACGAGTTTTTTATTGTCCAAAAACAAGGCGGCGCCCATCATCTAGATGGCGAATACACGGTATTTGGAAAAGTAATCCATGGGATGGATGTGGTTGATACCATAGCTGCTCAAAAAACTGATGATAGCGAATGGCCATTAACCAACGTTTATATCCGAAAAATAGAAATTATAAATTAATTAAGAAAATTGAGTCTTTAAATCAATATCTTGGAACTCTTTAAAAATCAACACTAAAAAAACAAATGACAAAAAACAATTTAAAACACCTAAAAACCTTGAGTTTATGTGCGCTTATTGCTTTTTCAAGCTGTAAGAACGAAGAAAAAAAGGAAGACACGATGACTAATAATGACAATGCATTACTTCAAGAATGGACAGGTCCTTACAATGGCGTTCCTGCATTTGACAAAATGAAAGTTGAAGATGTCAAGGGCGCCATGGAAAAAGGCATGGAGCTTGGATTGGCAGATATCGAAAAAATCGCTAATAATCCTGAAGCACCAACTTTTGAAAACACCATTGCTGCAATGGAACGTTCTGGAAAAGAACTCGAACGCGTTTTTACCTATTACGGGATTATGAGCAGCAACGTCTCTTCTCCTGAATTTAGAGACCTTCAAGCGGAATTAGCGCCTAAGCTATCAGAGTACAATTCTAAAATTTCGCAAAACGAAAAATTGTTTCAGCGTATTAAAGCAGTTTATGAAGCCTCTCAAACAACACCTTTAGAAGCCGATCAACAACGTGTGGTAGATTTGACCTACAAAAGCTTTGAAATGAACGGCGCCAACTTGGATGCTGAGAAAAAGAAGCGTTTCGCCGAAATCAACAAAGAACTTTCGTCAATTTATACCAAATTCTCAAACAACGTTTTACATGATGAAGAAAATTATGTAACGTATTTGAATGCGGATCAAATCGGCGGGCTTTCTGAATCTTTTGTGAAATCGGCTGCTCAAATTGCTTCAGATAAAGGACAAGATGGGAAATATGCGATTACGAACACGCGCTCTTCAATTGATCCATTTTTAACTTATTCCACGGAACGCGAATTGCGCAAACAAGTATGGAACAATTACTATTCCCGTGGTGATAATAACGACGAATTTGACAACAAAAAACTCATTGCCGAAATCTTAAAACTTCGTAAAGAACGCGTTGGACTGATGGGCTATGACAATTATGCCGAGTGGCGCTTACAAGATCGTATGGCAAAAACTCCAGAAAACGCCATGGATTTGATGATGGCTGTTTGGCCAGCTGCTATTGCAAGAGTTGCAGAAGAAGTAACGGATATGCAAGGGGTCGCGAATGCTAATGGCGACAACATTACGATTGAACCATGGGATTACAGATATTACGCTGAGAAAGTACGTCAAAAAAAATATGATTTAGATAGTGAAGAAGTAAAACAATACCTACAACTTGATAAATTGACCCAGGCCCTATTTTACACTGCTGGACGCTTATTCAACTATGAATTCACACCAGTTGCAGAAGGATCTGTGCCTGTTTTTCATGAAGATGTAAAAGTTTGGGATGTGACGGATAAAGATTCTGGAAAACATATCGGTTTATGGTATTTGGATCCATTTGCGCGTCAAGGAAAACGTTCTGGAGCTTGGGCAACCACCTACAGAAGCCACACCACGTTTGACGGAGACAAAACAGTGTTAGCATCCAACAACTCCAATTTCGTAAAACCTGCTCCTGGGGAGCCTGTTTTAGTGTCTTGGGATGATGCAACCACATTCTTCCATGAGTTTGGTCACGCCTTACACTTCTTTTCATCCAACGTAAAATACCCAACCTTAAATGGTGGTGTTAGAGATTATACCGAATTCCAATCGCAGTTATTGGAGCGATGGTTATCTACCGACGAAGTGATCAATCAATTTTTGGTACACTACAAAACTGGCGAACCTATTCCGGCGGCATTGGTTGCTAAAATCAAAAAAGCATCCACGTTCAACCAAGGTTTTGGAACTACGGAATTTTTAGCATCAGCTTTGATGGATATGAAATTACATTTAGCGAATCCAGAAAATATTGATATCGACAAATTTGAGCGTGAAACTTTAAGCGAAATGGGCATGCCAAAAGAATTGGTCATGCGTCACAGAACACCACAGTTTGGTCACGTATTCTCAGGTGAAGGCTACGCTACAGCGTATTACGGTTATATGTGGGCAGATGTATTAACGGCCGATGCGTCAGAAGCGTTTAAAGATGCACCAGGCGGATTTTACGATAAAGACATGGCTGACAAATTGGTTAAATACTTATTTGCACCAAGAAACTCAATGGATCCAGCAGAAGCCTACCGACTATTTAGAGGTCGCGATGCAAAAATCGAAGCTTTGTTGAGAGACAGAGGATTCCCAGTTCCGAAGAGTTAATTACAATTTATGTTATAAATGGAAAAGCCACGTTTTTGAGACGTGGCTTTTTTTTATCCTAGTTTTAAAAAGTTTGACAAGAATAGGATACAACATGTTAATCGTACGCATTAATTTACTATATTTATACGTATAACTTTTTATAAGATGGACACAAAACTGACATTGAAGCTCAATCAAAAGGTCATTGAGAAAGCGAAAAAATATGCTTCCAAAAAAAACATTAGTCTTTCCAGAATAGTGGAGGCATATCTTCAGTCGTTAACTTC
>JBARDR010000271.1:0-5771 GCA_049795335.1 Gelidibacter sp.
AGAAATTACTGGTGTTTTTGCAAATGAGGAAAAGGAATTCAATAATAAAGCGACTTTTACTTTGGATAAGGTAAAAAGTAAAGCTATTGAAAAGTCCTTAATCGGAGCTAAGGTTGGCGATATGATGACTTTGAAAACTAAAGGTTTGTTCAATGATGACCATGATTTAATGAAGTTTTTAAAAGTGGCCCATGATGATGCCCATGGATTGGATGTTGAGGTTTCTTTGACTATTGAGGAAGTCAACAAAAGAGAATTGGCCGACTTGGATCAAGAATTGTTTGATAAGTTGTTCGGTAAAGACGTGGTGACTTCGGTAACGGATTTGAAAACCAAAATCAAGGAAGATTCAGAAAAACAGTTTGGACAACAAGGCGATCAAAAGTTTTTGAATGATGTTACGGAGTATTTGGTTGAGCATACAAAATTTGACCTTCCTGCTTCCTTCTTACAAAAATGGATGCGAACTGCCGGAGAAGATGAATTGACTGCAGATCAGGCTAAAGAAGAATATGAAAATTCTGAAAAAAGCATGCGTTATCAATTGATTGAAGGTAAATTGATTGAAAAGTACAATCTTCAAGTTACGTTTGACGACTTAAAGAATTTTGCGAAGGACATGATCAAAGTGCAAATGGCGCAATTTGGTCAAATGGATCCACAGGATAAAGAATTGGAAGATATTGCGGCACGTATTTTGTCTAATAGAGATGAAGTGAAGCGTTTGTCAGAGCAATTGATGAGCCAAAAATTATTGGAACTTTATAAAAAAGAAACGAATCATAAAGTTAAAGAAATTACTTACGATGATTTCGTAAAAGAGTTTTACAGCTAATAATTATAATTTAAATCGTTATATTTAGAGCGTAAAACTGTTAGGTTTTACGCTTTTTTTTGACTACTTAATAGTCATCAAGATATCCCAAGGATTTTGGGGTTTTAACGAATTTAAGAACTAAAAAATACTTATGAATTACGGAAAAGAATTTGAAAAATTCGCAATAAAAGATCAGGGCATTAGTAGTACTTATTATAATCAAATCATGGATAGTATGTATCCTGTTGGTTTGACGCCAAATATTATCGAAGAACGTCAAATGAATGCAGTTTCAATGGACGTGTTTTCAAGGCTGATGATGGATCGTATTATTTTTATGGGCACTGGCATCAATGACCAAGTGGCCAATATTATCCAAGCACAATTATTGTTTTTGGAAAGTACGGATGCATCAAAAGACATTCAAATATATATCAACTCTCCAGGAGGTAGTGTATATGCCGGCCTTGGTATTTATGATACCATGCAGTTGATCAAACCAGATGTAGCGACAATTTGTACAGGGATGGCAGCCTCAATGGGTGCAGTTTTATTATGTGCAGGAGCTAAAGGAAAACGCAGTGGACTGACGCACTCTCGTGTTATGATTCACCAACCGCTAGGTGGTGCCCAAGGTCAAGCAAGTGATATAGAAATTACCGCGAGAGAAATAGTCACCCTAAAAAAAGAATTATATAATATTATCAGTAAGCACACCGGTCAGGATTATGATAAGGTGTATGAAGATAGTGATAGAGATTACTGGATGAAAGCTGAAATGGCCAAGGAATATGGGATGATTGATGAAGTTTTAACCGGTACTAAAAAAATATAATTTCAGACGATTTATAGCAATCGGTTTTGAGATTTAAGAATTTGGAATTAAAAGAGTTATGGCAAAGGAAGTATTAGAATGTTCGTTTTGTGGTAGGAAAAAGCCGGAAACCAATTTACTGATCGCAGGGTTGGACGCACATATATGTGACAGATGTATTGAGCAGGCCCATGGGATTGTTTTAGAAGAATCAAAACAAAGTGACAACGCCGAGTTGTCCTCAGAATTGATGCTTAAGAAACCTATGGAAATCAAGAAGTTTCTCGATGAATATATCATAGGTCAGGATTATACAAAAAGAGTAATGTCTGTTGCGGTTTATAACCATTACAAGCGTTTGTTGCAACCGACAAGCAAAGATGATATTGAAATCCAAAAGAGCAATATCGTCATGGTGGGTCAAACCGGAACCGGAAAAACCTTAATGGCAAAAACCATTGCAAAAATGCTCAATGTGCCTTTGGCCATCGTGGATGCAACTGTTCTGACTGAGGCGGGTTATGTAGGCGAGGATGTGGAAAGTATTTTGACACGTTTGTTACAGGCTGCTGATTATAATCTTGAAAAAGCTGAAAAGGGTATTGTTTTCATTGATGAAATCGATAAGATTGCTCGTAAGAGCGATAATCCATCTATTACTAGAGATGTATCGGGAGAAGGTGTTCAGCAGGGCTTATTGAAATTATTGGAAGGTACCGTTGTTAATGTCCCGCCAAAAGGAGGTCGTAAGCATCCTGATCAAAAATTCATCGAAGTTAATACAGAACATATTTTGTTTATTGCTGGTGGTGCTTTTGATGGGATTGATCGTATTATCTCAAAACGTCTGAATATGGCGGCTATTGGCTACAAAGCGGCAACTCAAGCTGACGTGATTGATAAAGATAATTTACTCCAATATATCATTCCAAAAGACTTAAAGGATTTCGGATTGATTCCTGAAATTATTGGGCGTTTGCCGGTGTTGAGTTATATGGACCCTTTAGATGCTGAAACTTTAAGAGCGATTTTAACGGAACCAAAAAACGCTATTATCAAACAGTATAAAAAGCTATTTGAAATGGATGACATTAAGTTTACCATTACAGATGATGCTTTAGACTTTATTGTGGGAAGAGCAATTGAGTATAAATTGGGCGCCAGAGGTTTGCGATCCCTTTGTGAAGAGATCTTAACGGATGCAATGTTTGAATTGCCAAGTGGCAATGAAAAGAAACTGCATGTTACCAAAGAATATGCTGAAGATAAATTGGACAAAACCACATTGAAACGCTTAAAAGCGGTGTCTTAAAAGTTTTGAACTTATATAAAAGCAAAAACCACCCTATTTTAGGGTGGTTTCTTTTTGGATTAAAAACTAATATTGCAAAAACAATTTTTTAAATATATTTACAACAGACGACAATTGTTTTGCTTCTTTTTTATTCAATAACGCACCTTTTGAGGTGCTATATTGATTGCTCAACCGTAAATATAACAGCTTATTTGAAAGATAAAAATGACACGCCTTATTTTTAGATAAAGCCTACTTTATTTTCGATATAAAAATAAAATCTGTCACTTTCTGCGCTAAACGGCCTTAAACATTTAACTTCAATAGAGCATCCATGTATTGCCGTGTATTGGAGAGCCGTGGCACCTTGTGTTGTCCGCCGAGCTTATCTTGCTGTTTTAGCCAATCATAAAATAATTGTGGCCTTGCCAACTGTATTTTCGGACTGTTTAGCGTAATGTTATTGTAACGCTTCGCCTCATAATCAGAGTTTAGAGATTTTAGAGCGTTGTCGAGTAATTCGTTAAAGTAGTTGATGTCTTCTGGGGGTGTTTTAAATTCAATCAACCATTCATGGGCACCTTTTTCTTTGCCACTCATAAAGATCGGTGCCGCGGTATAATCTACAATTTGAGCGTTTGTTTTTTTACATACTTTCTTTAAGGCGTCTTCCGCATTTTCAATGATCAGCTCTTCTCCAAATACATTAATATGATGTTTGGTGCGTCCGCTCACCTTTATACGATACGGTTGTAAGGAGGTAAAGCGTATGGTGTCCCCAATCTTATAGCGCCAAAGTCCCGCATTGGTCGTGATGACCACTGCATAGTTTTTATGTTTCTCAACTTCCGCTAAAGGAATGATTCGCTGTTCTGGAGTGCCATAAGCATCCATCGGAATGAATTCATAAAAAATGCCATAATCTAACATGAGTAATAATTCACTCGAACTGTTTTGATCCTGAATGGCAAAAAAACCTTCAGATGCATTATAGATTTCATAAAACCTAAAATCCTTTCTGGGCAAAATGGCTTTGTACTGATCTACATATGGTAAAAAGCTGACGCCGCCGTGGAAATAAACTTCCAGATTAGGCCAAATATCAAAAATATCTTTCTTGTTGGTCGTTTCCAAGACATTGTTCAAAAGCACCAACATCCATGATGGTACACCTGCAAGGCTCGTCACATTCTCATTTATGGTCTCATTAACGATCGCTTGCATTTTATACTCCCAATCGCTCATTAAAGAGACTTTGCTGCTGGGTGTGCTGCTAAATTCGGCCCAGAAGGGCATGTTGTCAATAAGGATGGCGGATAAGTCACCAAAAACAGTTCCGTTTTCTTTGTAGAGTTCTTTGCTGCCACCAAGCCTGAGGCTTTTTCCTGTAAACAATTGAGAATTTTCATTATTGTTGAGGTACATGCACAATAAATCCTTGCTTGCGGCATAATGACAGTCTTCAAGAGATTCAGAGCTTACGGGAATGAATTTGCTTTTGGAATTGGTCGTGCCACTTGATTTTGCAAACCACTTGATTGGTGTTGGCCAGAAAATATTGTTTTCGCCCTTTCGGGATCTTTCAATATTGACCTGATTTTCTTCATATGTTGAGATAGGAATCCGCTCGGCAAAGGTTTGGTAATTGGAAATGCTCGCAAAATCATACATCTTACCAATTTCAGTATCTTTTGCCGTGGTCAATAGGTCCTGTAGCAATTCATTCTGTACTTCATTAGGGTACTTTAAGAACAAATCAATTTGATGGAATCGCTTTTTCAAGAACCATGAAGCAATTGAATTAACTAATGGGATTGACATATTTGTAGTATCTTTAAAGACTAAAAATAACACTTTTTTTAAATACAATCTTCTAAATAAATTTTTAAATAAATGACGTATCAAGGGGTCTTAACCAAAATGACGACTGAGTTTTCACAACCTATTCAATACTATCTTGTTTTTGAAAATGATTTCATTAATATGAATCAACTATTGAATAAAACGATCGCGATCGAATTTGTTGGTTACCAATGTATCAACTGTTCATTAAACAAAGCTATTTACAGACAGGGTTTTTGTAAAAGTTGTTTTTTTGACATCCCACAAGCGGCTGATTGGATCATGCGACCAGAGTTAAGTACAGCACATTTAGATCAAGAAGATCGCGATTTAGAGTATGAAAAAAACGTGCAGTTGCAGCCTCATATTGTGTACTTGGCGAATTCCAGTAATGTCAAGGTAGGCGTGACGCGAAAAACGCAAGTGCCGACACGATGGATTGATCAAGGCGCGCATGAAGCGATTGAAATTGTTGAAGTGCCTAACCGTTATTTGGCCGGTGTTACGGAGGTCGCCTTAAAGGATTATGTGGCCGATAAAACCAACTGGCGTACGATGCTGAAAAATGAGATTGTTGACGAGAATTTAGTGGAATGGCGCGATCGGTTAAAGCAATACATTCCAGAAGAGGCGCGCGATTATTTTATTGCAAGCAATACAGAAACTAATATTCAGTTTCCGGTATTACAATATCCTGAGAAGCCAAAAAGTCTTAATTTGGAGAAAACGCCAAATTACCAAGGCGTTTTAAAAGGGATCAAAGGACAATATTTGATTTTTGAGGATGAAACGGTTTTCAATATCAGATCTAATGAAGGGTTTGTCATTTCACTCTCTGTCCTGTAAAAGATGAGGTGAAGATTTGGGCTTTTTTCATAGAATGCTGGTTATCTTAAAATATTGTAGTTTTTATCGTCCTAATTAACATGAATTTATAGCTCAAAATTTTCTTAAACTTTCCTTTTTTTGTAATTTAATGTAATGAATTTTGCGCAAAGTCTCAT
>JBARDR010000272.1:0-2322 GCA_049795335.1 Gelidibacter sp.
TGGAAGGGTATTTGGTTTCTGAAAACAACAGTATTAATTTTCCACAAATGGGGATTATTTACACAAAAGATAAGACTACGGGACAACTTCAAGAGGAATTAACAAAGCTATTGGAGGATGGTGGGCATCTTAAAAATCCTACAGTTAATGTGAGACTAATTAATGCAAAGGTGACTATTTTGGGCGAAGTTAAAGCGCCTGGAACTTATAACTTTACGGAGGAAAGTGTGAACTTAATGCAAGCTTTAGGATTGGCTGGTGATTTAAATATCAATGGGAAAAGAGATGATGTGCTATTAATAAGGGAAGCGGATGGTGTGTTTAATACTACCCATCTTAACTTGACGTCTGCTGAACTTTTAACTAGTCCTTATTACTTTATAAAACCGAATGATGTAATAATGGTCAACCCTAATGGGCCGAAAATCAAAAGTTCCGGTTTTGTAGGTAATGTAGGCACATTTATATCAGTATTTTCTATTTTATTAAGTACTGTTCTTTTAATAACAAGATAATAATGAATCAGGAAAGATTAAATTCCATTTCTGGAAAAACGGATCAAGGAGAGCTCATAAAGTTTTTGGTTAAAAAATATCTTAGGTTTTGGTTCTTGTTCGTCATAGGTGTTGTCGTAGCTTTAGGAGCAGCTTTTATATATTTGAGATATACTCCCAATATTTACAACACGTCTGCTAAAATTCAAGTGTTGAATAAAAGTAAAGGCATTGAAATGCCTTCTTCTTCATTTATATTTAACCGCTCCACTATTAATTTAGAGAATGAGATTGAAGTTATAAAATCGTTGCGGATTAGTGAACGCGTGGCGCGGAACCTTGATTTGACAATGGCTTTTTATGAGGAAGGAAATATAAGAACAACCGAAATAGCAGCCTTCCCATTTAATCTTAAAAAAACGATTTCTAATGATAGTATCAAATCTTATCAGTCTTTTAAAATTTTAATTACTGAAAAAGGATTCGAGGTTTATCGCGGGGCTTCTGAGGAACCTATCGTTTTCCCTAATTATAGTTCATTTAATGTCAGTCATGATCTGCCTTTCGAGTTAGAGGCAACTAGTATTAGTGGCATAAAAAAAAGTAAGGGTAAAACTTATATTTTCAGGCTTATTCCAGTTACTGCTGCGGCGAGTAACGTAAAAGGTAATTTTGGGGTTTCGATATTAGGCAAAGGCAGTGATCTATTGCAACTGAGTTTTGTTGGTCAAAGTAAGGATAAGTCTGAGCGTATTCTTAATGAGCTTATTTCGGTGTTTAATATGGATGGTATTGTAGATCGTCAGGAAGTTTCAAAAAGAACAATAGCTTTTATTGATGATCGTTTTGAACTTTTGGCAGGTGAATTGGATTCGATAGAAGGCAACAAAAGAGATTACAAGCAGAACAACGATTTTTTTGATGTGGAATCAGATGCTGCATTGGGTATTACGCAACGTACAGCATCAGAGAACGAAGTTTTTGCCATAGAAGGTCAAATATTACTGTCCAATATGTTGGCAGAGTCTTTGAATGTTGAAGAACGGCAATTTGAATTGTTGCCTGCTAATATTGGTATCGCCAGTGTAAACACAAATGAGCTCATTAATACATATAATGCATTAATTTTTGAACGCGATAATTACTTGACCAGTGGTGGAGAAAACAATCCGATGGTACAGACGCTTAGCCAAAAATTAAAAGAACTTGCAAAAAACATAAATGTTTCACTTGATTCATATAAGTCGCAATTGCAAGCCAGTAAAAACCAGTTGGTTAAAAGAAGTAACAAGTTTTCATCCCAAGTTTCTGGAATTCCTGCGAAGGAAAAAATCATGAGATCTATAGATCGTCAACAGGTCATCAAAGAAACACTATATTTATTTTTACTTCAAAAAAGAGAAGAAGCGGGGATAAATCTGGCTATTACAGAACCTTCTATTAAAGTGGTGGAATATGCTATTTCAGGCGGTGCACCTATTTCTCCGAATAGGAAAAATATATATCTCATGGCCATCGTAGCTGGGTTGTTAGTTCCCTTTGGAATTATATATATAAGCATGATGTTAGATACCAAAGTGAAAGACAAAAAAGATGTTGAATTACGGGTGGCTAACATTCCAGTCTTAGCAGAGCTGCCTAAAATTAAAACTGAAAATTTAGTGTTTTCTGACCCTACCGATCGAACAACTCAGGCTGAGGCTTTTAGAATATTGAGTTCAAATGTAAATTATGTGTTGCCTAAGCTTGCTGATGGTAAAGGCAAGGTTATTTATATGACCTCTACCATTAAAGGTGAGGGCAAAACTTATGCTGGAGTCAATTTGTC
>JBARDR010000273.1:0-16445 GCA_049795335.1 Gelidibacter sp.
GTCGATATCTTTGCCTCTGGAGCGTCTTACCGTAACGGTAATATTACTGGCTTCCAGCATGGAAATATACATCTCCAAGGCGGCATTATCCGCTTGTTGGAACTGACCGTCATCAATAGGGTTATACTCGATCAAATTGACCTTGCTTGGCGCAAATTTGCAGAATTGAATCAATGCTTCCACATCTCTTTTGGTGTCATTGATCCCATCCCACACTACATATTCATAAGTAATGGTGTTTTTTGTTTTGGCATACCAATATTCCAAAGCTTCCCGCAAATCAGAAAGTGGAAAATTAGCATTGAAAGGCATGATAGAAGTCCGGATTTCATCAATCGCAGAATGCAGGGAAACGGCGAGACCAAATTTCACTTCATCATCGGCCATTTTCTTGATCATTTTAGGCACACCTGAAGTGGACACGATGATGCGTTTTGGAGACATTCCCAAGCCTTCTGGAGACGTAATTTTATCAATGGCTTTTAGTACATTATTATAGTTCATGAGTGGTTCTCCCATCCCCATAAATACGATATTGCTTAAAGGTCGGTTGAAGTATAATCGGCTTTCTTTATCAATAGCGACGACCTGATCAAAAATTTCATCAGGATTGAGATTTCGCATACGTTTGAGTCGTGCTGTGGCACAGAATTTACAATCGAGACTACAGCCGACTTGAGACGATACACATGCTGTAGAACGGGTCTTTGTTGGAATCAACACCGATTCCACAATCAAACCATCATGCAAACGAATGGCATTTTTAATGGTTCCGTCATTGCTACGTTGCATTTGATCCACCTCAATATGATTGATGACAAAATGATCTTCCAACACCTGGCGGGTTTCCTTGGAAATATTGGTCATGTCTTCAAACTTGTGAGCGCCCTTGCTCCACAACCATTCATATACCTGATTCCCTCGGAATTCTTTATCGCCTTGCGTGACGAAAAATTCGCGAAGTTGTTCTTTACTTAATGCTCGTATGTCTTTTTTTGTTATTTCCATTGCAGTTGCAAAAATAGTGAAAGGATTGACGCATTTTTGATAAGGGCATCTTAAAGTTTGAAAAAACGGATGAAGATGAAGTCGAAATTGAAATTGAACCTCAAACCAGAAACCCTAAAACGAAAAGCCTCATCATAACGACGAGGCTTTATCTGTAAAAAATATATTCCTTATAGGATTAACATCGCGTCTCCATAAGTATAGAAACGGTATTTTTCCTTAACAGCCTCTTCGTAAGCTTTCTTTATGAAATCATGACCTGCAAAAGCAGAAGCCATCATTAACAAGGTCGATTTTGGGGTATGAAAATTGGTAATCATGCAGTTGGCAATACTAAAGTCATACGGAGGGAAAATAAATTTATTAGTCCAACCTGAAAACTCATTAAGCGTTCCATTTGAAGACACTGCACTTTCAATAGCACGCATAGCCGTTGTACCTACAGCACAAACTCTTTTTTTATGAGCTTTGGCATTATTGACAATATCAGCTGCTTCCTGAGTAACGAATGCCTCTTCACTGTCCATTTTATGTTTGGACAAATCTTCAACCTCAACCGGGTTAAACGTGCCTAAACCAACGTGAAGTGTGACTTCAGCAAAATCAATACCTTTAATTTCCAAACGCTTTAATAAATGTTTAGAAAAATGCAAACCTGCTGTTGGCGCTGCAACGGCACCTTCTTTTTTAGCAAAAATAGTTTGGTAGCGCTCTGCATCTTCTGGCTCAACCTCTCTTTTAATATATTTAGGAAGCGGTGTTTCTCCAAGCTCTGTTAATTTTTGACGGAATTCTTTATAAGAACCATCGTATAGGAAGCGCAAAGTACGTCCTCTGGAAGTGGTGTTATCAATAACCTCAGCGACTAAGGTTTCATCATCTCCAAAATACAATTTGTTACCAATACGTATTTTACGTGCCGGATCAACCAAAACATCCCACAGACGCTGCTCTTCATTAAGCTCTCTCAATAAGAACACTTCAATTCTCGCACCTGTTTTTTCTTTATTACCATATAAACGCGCCGGAAAAACCTTAGTATTATTAAGGATCATCACATCGCCTTCATCAAAATAATCAATAATATCCTTGAATAATTTATGCTCAATCGTCTGCTTCTTTCTATCCAAGACCATCAAACGAGCTTCGTCTCTGTTTTCGGCTGGGTATTCAGCTAATAATTCATCTGGAAGTTTAAAACCAAAGTGGGATAATTTCATACGTTTATATTTAATTGTTTTAAATGTTCAGATCCATCTGCCGACAGATCTCAAGAATCCATTTTTCTATCACACGAGATGTCCGCACTTACTTATAAGTGCTTTATAACGCGATATATAGATTTTTTTGCAAGCTGCAAATATACGACCTCAAAGTAGGCGTTGTCAAGTAAATGACCGTTTATTATTTTGCTATTTTAAATCCGATGGCTTTTAGGTCTTCCCAAAAGGTTGGATAGGACTTTGAAACGACCATTGCCTCTTCAATTTGAAGATTAGTTTTTAAACCCAAAGGAGCAAAAGCCATCGCCATTCTGTGGTCGTGATAGGTAGCAATAGCTACATTATCAGTGATGTTGACAGAAGGTTTCAACTTTAAAGAATCATTTGTGATTTCAACCTGCGCACCCAATTTCTCAAGTTCATTTTTTAAGGCAACGAGTCGGTCGGTCTCTTTGATCTTTAAGGTATGAAGTCCAGTGAGATGGCAGCCAATTCCCAAACCAAAACAGGTAACGGCGATAGTTTGCGCGATGTCTGGCGCGTTTTTCAGTTGGCAGTCGACAGTCTGTAATAGGCACTCGGCTTTTTTTATGAGCGTTATGGAATTGTTATGGAATGTCGTGACCACACCAAAATCGGTGTAAATGGTTGCCAAAACAGAATCGCCTTGCAAGCTATCCTTTTTGTAGGATGATAAGGTAATTTCCGTTCCCACAGGAGCTAATGCCACAATACTGTAAAAATACGACGCCGATGACCAATCGCTCTCAACCGTTAAGGCTTTTTGATGCGCGCTCAGACTTTTAAGCGGGTTTACTTTTATCTTATTGTTCTCAAAACTGGTCTCAACTCCGATTTGATTAAGCAAATCCAAAGTCATGTTGATGTATGGAACGGAGGTAATTTCGCCTTCTAAAGTTAATTCCAATCCGTTTTTTAATCTCGGGGCAATCAATAAAAGCGCAGAAATATATTGACTACTCACGTTGGCCTTTAAAGTCACTTGATCTTTTAGAAGAGATTTACCGTTGATTTTTAAGGGCGGACAGCCTTCGGTCTCCAAATAGGAAATATCAGCGCCTAAGGCATTCAAAGCTTCCACTAAAACTTGAATTGGCCGCTCTTTCATTCGTGCCGAACCTGTAATCGTAACATCTCTTCCTTCTTGGGTTGAAAAAAATGCCGTTAAAAATCGCATCGCCGTCCCCGCATGATTGATATCAATAAGATTAGAGGAGGATTTCAAAGCTTTTTGCATCACTTCTGAATCGTCTGAATTGGAGACATTATGAATCTCTAATTCTGGATATAGCGCTTGCAGAAGCAATAATCTGTTAGACTCACTTTTTGAGCCGGTAATAACGATTTTAGGAGGATTTTCTACAAGGGTAGATTTATAGAGAGTTAATAACATTTAATTTTTGATTTACGATTTAAGATTCACGAAATTAGAAAAGCTGTGGCACAAAAGCACTAATAACAGGGATTTCTTGCTTGAAGTTGAATTTGAATAGAATCAACGCTAATGATGATAAACTTATAGAATAATTTCAGTGACATCGATTGAACACGAATTACGAAATTACGAAATTTAAAAAAATCGCCCGCTAAAATGACTGATTGTCGCTATTTTTTATGAATAGTTATAACCTAATTTCAACTCAACAACAAACAACTCAACAACTTTACAACGAACATCATTTCAGCTTCTCATTATTATGATGCCTGTCGTGATCACGGTTGGTTTTTAGATCCATTTTTTTATCAAAAGCGGCTTGAAGATCTATTCCAGTTTGGTTGGCCAGACATAAAACAACAAAGACCACATCGGCCAATTCCTCGCCCAGATCCTTGTCTTGATCGCTTTCCTTTTCACTTTGTTCGCCGTAACGACGTGCAATAATCCGCGCTACTTCGCCAACTTCCTCAGTAAGCTGTGCCATATTGGTCAACTCATTAAAGTATCGGACACCATGTGCCTTGATCCAGTCATCTACGGTTTTTTGCGCGTTTTGAAGTTCCATTTTATATTTTTTTAAGGACTATTTTTTCAGTTTGCTTTTCGGTCATCAGCTGATAGAATTGTTTAAAATCAGCATACTCCGTTGGAAGAATAAAAGATTGGCTCAAATCGAAAGTAATCATGAACTGCAACATTTTCCCATTTTGCTCTGCAATATACTTAAACTCGCCACTATTTCCTTGAAACTGTAGAACTGAATTTTCCGGAAGCGACTCCACTATATAGCCCTCAGGAATTATCACATTAACTTGGTATCTTTCATTAAATCCATAAACGAAATCAATAGGATACACTCTGTCGTCTTGCTTAAACGGATTTTCTTTTGGGGCTAAAAATAACAATGGCGTCACAAATACCTTGTCTCCTATTTGCTCAATACCGCTTTTAAGATTATAATCGTACACATACATTATTGGTTTATCTACAACATGCATATCCGTAATCTGATAATTGGACACTTCAATCTCGCCTTTGTCTTTTTCAAGATCCATTAATTTTTCCTCTTCATTAAAATTCTGATATTTGCTTCTAAAGTTCTTGGCTGCAAATGAAGACAATTGGCTCCTAACCTTTCCTTCAATAGAAAGGTCATCATTTATTTTCACATTTAATAACACGATTTCCTTTACCACTTCTTTTGGTGTCAGGTCAAACCATGCTGAGCTCTTATCGTCTCTTATTATTCTTCCTTGCCAATTAATGGCTCTTACGGGAAGCACATTAGGAGTTGCATATTTATCAGTTGCATCTAAAATGATCACATCATTAAGCACCTCAACCGCCGCAACCACATAATTAAATCCTCCGGTAGCGGGAAACAATGGCACATCGTTACTTCGCGTACTTACCAACATTGGGTTGGCATTGATGTTCGCATAACGCAACATGGAGGTGAGCATCAAATTGATATCAGCCACATTGCCAACACCTTCCTTATAGGCCTTTCTTACACCATTATCGGTGGTATAGCCATTATAGTCGTTCCATTTTACTTTTGATTTTACAAAGTCATAAATGAGACTGATTTTTTCAGACTCCTTAGTAACGCCTTTGATAAGCGCAGACACGTCATCTTCAAAATAATTGGTCAATTTTAACTGTGCACCAAAATTGCTATTATCATAAATGGTCTTTGTAACATCATCCCAAGTTGATGCATAATTGGTAATTATCCCTTTGAGATCTTTTGAGTATGCATACTCCCAAATTAATTTGGTTCTGTAAGTATTGAGGTTACTCACATAATTTTCATTTTTAAGCGCCGGAATATTGGATAATCTTATTTCAGTCTTATGCTCCATAAAATCCCATTTCTCATTTGAAAAATTCGATTTACCCGGTGTTACCCATGTCATTGCAGGATTGCTCTCTCTACTGTTTATTTGCATATCCTCTTTTCTGTTTACTTTGTAATCCGTGATTTTTGGGATATAGGCCGCTCTTGGATTGATATATCTATTAAAGTTATAGTATTCAGGAATCCGCACGTACATATCTAATTCCTTGATAGGGATCCCATATTGCAAATTGATATCGTCAATTGCGATGTACGGAGAGATTATTTTGTATTCAAATTCCACAATACAGCCTTCCTTTATATTGGGCATGGTAAACTTTGACGTTTTCCAATACTTATTGCTTCTTTCGTCAAACATGCCATCTTTTTTTAATCTTGTAGACTCAATTTTTCCATTTTCCAAGGTGTAGGTAACCGCTTTCAAATTACTGACCGTTTCTCGTTTGGATCCATTATCTCTTAATTGAATTTCCTCAGTTGCCCAGTTGAAACCGTCTTTATTATAAATTTTTATACGCTTGAACACTTCAGTAACCTGAACGAATCCCTCCTTCTGCACAAAGTCATAATAGGTTTTTTGATTCAGATATAAAATAGCGGCATTTGCTTCAGCATCTTCAGGATATTCTGCTTCTTTAAGTTCTTCGGCAGATACTTTTCCAAATCTATAATCTTGGGCGCTGGTCCAATTTATTGTTAGAACGATAATGAGGTAGGTGATTTTTTTCATTGGGTCATGATTTTTTTATTAGTATAATACGCGATTGATCTTGTTTTACAACTTCTAAATAAAAATTTCTGAAATCGTCGTAATCTTCCTTGGCATAAGCACCTTTATTTAGGATAAAAGTGCGCTTGAACTTTAAGCTATTATCTCCATTTTCAGTAATGGCATAACTGTAGGTTCCAAATTTATTCTCAATAAGCGTTTCATTTTGAAGCGCTTCAATTTTAAAGTTTTCTGGAATTGAGATAACGTATTCATCCTTATCATAAAATCCACGTTGTATTTCAAATGGTAGTTTACGATCCCGATAACGGGTTGGCACATTTGAAATAACATTGAAAAAATTCGGAGTCAGCAACAACCTATCGCCGGTTTTAGACGCATATTTTTTGGCAGAAAGCTCAATGTTTTCAGTAAACATGATCGCGTCTTTATCATTGGTGTAGGCCATTGAAAGAATATCGACATTGTTGATATAGCTCCAATAATCCTTGTAATGAAGGGTTTGATCTTTTAGCGCTCTGTTCTGAATTCCTTCGTGATGACCGTATTGGGTGCCATACGATTTAAGATTAATTTTAGCTTCAATATCGCCATCTTCCGTTAAGATGATATTTGCTTTGATGTCCAAAAGATTCTCCTTCGCTGTATATTTTTTAGTGCGAACAATTTTGCCTCCTTCGGGTTTAATTACAAAAACGTTTCTATCATCCGTAAAATTCGCACTATACCCAAAGGGCGACGTTTGACTTGTACATTCCAACCAAATGTCTTTCCCTTCATGAGGCAGATTCAGAATAACATGGTTTGATTGCCCCAAAAACGACACGAAATCTTGGTTGATATCTACAAGATTTTCGGAGGAAGCATAAACTCTGGTGTAATAAGACTCAACGCCCACCAAATCCAATAAAGCTTTGGTATAATTGGTAAGCCCTTTGCAATCGCCATATTTAACCGTATCAACTTTTAAGGCATCAATGGGCTGAATGCCACCAATACCTTCTTGAACACTGATATAACGGGTGTTGTTTTGAACATATTGATACACCGCTTTGGCCTTTTCAATGGGATGATCAAGCCCTTTAACTAAAGTTTTAATTTCATTCTTTGTTTTTTCAGAAACTTCAGTTCTTCCGACCAGCAATTGCTCATGCATCCATTTGCCCATACTATCCCAATCACTGGAACTGCCCACATAACCTTCATAAGAAAAGTTTTTTAAATTGAGCATGGCGTACGGTGTAATATCCTTTAAATTCGGACTATAAGCCTCATGAACTATAGCTTTTAAGTTGTTTGCTTGGTAATTTATTTCGCCATCCTTGGATTGGTTAATAATCCCATACGCTGCAAAATTAGTCTCATACTTATTTAGTTCATTGGAAGTATCATATCGAAATACGTAGCGGCTATTCTCTGTACTCGTATGAAATCCTTCTATGGGCCTCCATCTTCTGATATAAGCCGTATAATTATATTCCACCTCAGTTTCAAAAAGCACGGTGTAAGGATAATCGAGTGGCGTATATTTCAGATATTTCACACGACTATCAGAATAGAGTGTGCCGCCATCAACCGCGCTGACATCCTCAAAATCGTTTCTCTTGATTTTTTTGATTTCCTTTCCTTCAGAATTATAAATTCGAGCTTCCAATTTTTTAATGGAAACCCCTTTATCATATCCCAAATAAGCGTTGACTTTAGAATTGCCAGAGGAATTTAAAATAGTAATAATTCGTTTGTTGGAATGAACCATTTTATTGGCTGCCTTTACTTCAATAAAGGAGTCCTCCCATCTAATGACGGCGTTAGCGTTTTCTCTTAAATCGGAAGGAATAGTTTGGGAGTTCAATAGCTTTTCTTCTTGTGCTAAACACAGCATAGGAAAAACCAGAACAAAAATTAAGGGGTAAATTTTGGTCATGGGGCCTTGTTAAAAGGCTAAAATAGACTTTATTACGTAATACGCAACATGTTACTCCAAATTTTTAGAATCTATAATGATCGTGACCGGACCATCATTTAAGATCTCAACTTTCATATCTGCGCCAAATTGGCCTGTTTGTATTTTCTTACACAATTCCTCCTCCAATTGCTTTATGAAACTTTCATATAAAGGGATGGCAATATTTGGTTTTGCTGCTTTGATATAACTTGGTCGATTGCCTTTTTTCGTCGAAGCGTGAAGTGTAAACTGACTGACCACAATGGCATCGCCGTTAGTATCCAAAAGAGAAAGTTTCATAATTTTATTGTCATCTTCAAAAACCCGAAGATTTGCAATCTTTCTTGCTAGCCATTGAATGTCCTCTTGAGTATCTTCATTAACAATGCCCAACAAAATGAGCAATCCTGAGCCTATGCCCGCGACTTTTTCATTGTCAATAGTAACACTTGCTTTAGAAACTCTCTGGATGACTGCTTTCATAATATTTTCCCGAAATCCCCGAAGGTGAATTTTAGATTGTTAAGATTTTTTGAAACTGCTGACTCCCTACACGTCCGTAGCTTTTGCGGAGGCGGGCAGTCTACCAACTGAAGACTCCTGACTGAAAACTGAACACTTATTTAACCCACTCCTCAGTTCTGTAATGTTCATCGTCGCCTTCTAAGATTTGCAGATAACTTCGGTAGCGTGAAAAAGAAACTTCATCCTTGTCCAAGGCATCTTTAACCGCACATTGAGGTTCTTCAACGTGCACACAGTTATTGAATTTACAGTTTTGTTTTAGAGCGAAAAACTCAGGGAAATAATCTCCAATTTCTTCCTTGTCCATATCCACCACTCCAAATCCTTTAATTCCTGGCGTATCGACTATTCGTGCACCAAAGCTCAAATCGAACATTTCGGCAAACGTTGTCGTATGCTGTCCTTGCATGTGCTGCATGGAAATCTCTTTTGTTTTAAGATCCAAGCCTGGCTCGATGACATTGACCAACGTTGATTTCCCAACTCCTGAATGCCCAGCAAACATGCTCGTTTTATCCTTCATCAAAACTTTTAAGTGATCGATATTTTGTCCGGTAAGCGCCGAAACCTCGACACACTCGTACCCTATTTTTCTATAAATGGAGGCCAAATACTTCACTTCCATCACATTTTCCTCATCATAAGTATCCATTTTATTGAAAACCAAAACGGTTTTAATACCATAAGCTTGAGTAGATACCAAAAACCGATCAATAAAACTCGTCAATGTTGGCGGGTTATTAATGGTAATAAGCAAAAATACGGTATCGATATTAGAGGCAATAATATGGGTTTGCTTGGATAAATTAACCGATTTTCGGACGATATAATTCTCCCGATCCTGAATGTTATGAATGATTCCAGTGGTTACACTATCTAATGTTTCCACATCAAAATCGACCACATCACCAACAGCAATCGGATTGGTGCTCTTAATATCTTTTATTCTGAATTTTCCTTTTATGCGGCAATCGTACATACCACCCAAATCGGTTTTCACGGTGTACCAACTTCCTGTAGATTTATAAACGGTTCCTGTCATTGATCAAGTTTAAGTAACAAAATAACGGTTTTTTAGTCTAAAAAGCGCATTTGTAAACTTTAAAATTTCCAAGACAAAAATATGATATGGGATGTTCAAGGAGATTATAAAGTCTGAATAGTGCAGTGCTTTTTATTTAGATATTTTAATACTATCAGCTTGAGCGGAGTCAGCAACTTCCTTAACTATGAAAGTATTTCGACTGCGCTCAATGTGACAGTTATATTTGAAAATTAACCGTTAATAATTCTCTCTTGATGGTTGATGGATTCTTGGTGAATCGCTTTAAACATTTTAAGGATAAACTCTTCGCTCAATCCGTTGCGTTCGCCTTCCAAGACCATACTTCCTAAGATTTCATTCCAACGTTTACTTTGTAAAACGGCAACGTTTTTCTGCTTTTTAAGGGCGCCAATTCCATCGGCAAACTTCATGCGCTTTCCAATCATTTCAATCAATTGATTGTCCACAATATCAATTTGTGCTCTCAAATTACTCAAGTTCGCGTTGTATTCCGCTTCAGGATCAGATTCTTTTCTGATGCGTAAATCCTTCATAATTTGAATCAAAGCCTGAGGCGTCACTTGTTGAGAAGCATCACTCCAAGCGGCGTCTGGATTGGTATGCGTCTCAATCATCAGACCGTCAAAATTTAAATCTAAAGCGGTTTGCGATACGTCAAAAATCATATCACGTTTTCCAGTAATATGGGATGGATCATTGATTAATGGCAAATCAGGGAATTTGGTCTGTAATTCAATCGCCAATTGCCATTCTGGATTGTTTCTATATTTTGTTTTTTCGTAAGTTGAAAATCCTCTGTGGATCGCACCTAACCTTTTGATATCAGCAGTTGCCAAACGTTCAATCGCCCCCAACCACAATGGTAAATCTGGATTTACAGGATTTTTAACTAAGACGATTTTGTCGGTTCCTTTTAAGGCATCAGCAATTTCTTGAATAATGAATGGACTTACGGTGGAACGTGCACCAATCCAAAGCAAATCAATATCATGCTCTAAAGCCAATTCAACGTGTGCTCTATTTGCCACTTCTGTAGCGGTTTTCATTCCGGTTTCCTCTTTAACCTTTTGCAACCATTTTAATCCCAAAGCTCCCACACCTTCAAACATTCCAGGACGTGTACGCGGTTTCCAAATTCCAGCTCTGAAATAATTCACATCAGTATCTTTTAATTGATGGGCGATGCCTAACACTTGTTCTTCTGTTTCCGCACTGCATGGACCTGCAATGACCAAAGGATGATCCAACTTTAAATCATCTAACCATGTTCTCAATTCTTTCTTGTTTTCCATAATTGTTTAAAATTTCCAAATTTTAATCCCGATTATTCGGGGCCAAATTCCAATCTTCAGACTACATTTCCAAAACTATTGGAATTCGGAATTTTACTTTTTTAGTATTTGTTGTTATTGAATTCCGTTTAAAATTTCTTTGATATAATTCGTGTTTTTCATTTCTAAATAGATGGCGTCAAAGTCGTCGTCATGCATAAAATCTCTGAATTTAATCAGATTTTCAATGTATTCATCCAAGGTTTCGAGGACGTTGATTTTATTCTGTTTAAAAATTGGTGTCCACATTTCGGGGGAACTTTTTGCCAAACGAACGGTTGACGCGAATCCACTTCCCGCCATATCAAAAATATCACGTTCGTTACGCTCTTTGTCAATCACTGTTTTACCCAACATAAAGGCACTGATATGTGATAAATGCGACACATACGCAATATGTTTGTCGTGTGCTTCAGGGTTCATATACCGAATGCGCATGCCTATGTCTGTAAACAATTTAAGTGCTTTTTCCTGAAGCTTGAAAGCCGTTTTTTCAACCTCGCAAATAATATTGGTTTTGTTTTGGTACAATCCTAAAATGGCCGCTTTCGGACCAGAAAACTCCGTTCCCGCAATAGGGTGAGCCGCCAAAAAATTACGACGCTTTGGATGATCCTCTATCGCCTTGCATATTACCGCTTTAGTTGAACCGACGTCCATGACCAAAGCATCGTCAGAAACCAGGTCCAATACTTTCACAACTTCATTAACTGCCGCGTCAACAGGAATGGATAAAATGACCAAATCGGCATTTTTTAAATCTTCATATGTGGCTTTAGCGTCAATAACATCAAGTTGAATGGCTTCGTCCAAATGATTTTCATTATGATCAATTCCAAAAATCTTTACTTTAGGATCGTGTTTTTTAATGTCAAGAGCCAAACTCCCGCCAATCAATCCAACCCCTATGATGTATATGTTTTTCATTATTACTATGTCGCTCTGCTGGAGCTTTTATTTCAAAACTAATTATGCTACGAATGTGTCGCTCCGATAGGGCTTCGTTGCTTTCTATAAATCTTACTGTTCCATGTTACTGTAAACTGACTACTGCCAATGAACACTGTAAACTCATTTTACCCTGGATATCGCATCTTGCAATTCTTCTAAAGTTGCACATAACGAAAACCGGATATAACCTTCGCCGTTGCTACCAAATATGGTGCCTGGCGCAATGAAAATGGAATGTTCCTTCAACACTTTGTCAATAAAGTTCTCTGAATCCAAATTCGCTGGTAATTTTGCCCAAACGAACAATCCTGTGGCACTTTCATCATAAGTACAGTTTAAGGCTCTTGCTAATTCCCAAACTTTTTGACGACGCTCTTCGTAAACGCTGTTCAAACTGGTAAACCACATTTTTGAACATTTTAAAGCTTCAATGGCACCTTTTTGAATGCCGTAAAACATTCCAGAATCCATATTGCTTTTCACTTTTAAAATAGCATTGATATATTCTGGATTTCCCAACACCATACCAACGCGCCAGCCTGCCATATTAAAGGTTTTGCTTAACGAATTAAGTTCCAAACAAACGTCTTTTGCCCCTTTGTATTTTAAAATACTTCGCGGATAATCGTTCAAAACAAAACTGTACGGATTATCGTTGACGACTAAAATATTATGGCGTTTTGCAAAGGCGATAATAGACTCAAAAACCTTATTACTGGCCGTTGCTCCCGTCGGCATGTGCGGATAACTAACCCACATCAATTTCACTTTTGACAAGTCGCTTTTTTCTAAAGCTGCTAAATCTGGACACCAATCATTCTCGGCTACCAAATCATAAAAAATAGGTGTGGCACCGACTAATTTCGTAACCGATGCATAGGTGGGATAACCAGGATTTGGAATTAATACCTCATCGCCTGGATTTAAAAATGCCATAGAAATATGCATAATCCCCTCCTTACTTCCCATTAATGGCAGCACTTCCGTCAATGGACTTAAGGCGACGCCATAATGCTCCTTATAAAAATCGGTCATGGCTTCCCTTAACTCTGGCAAGCCTTGGTAGCTTTGATACTTATGCGCATTGGCATCATTCATGCTTTCTTTAATTGCTGAAATGACGCGCGCCGGCGGTTCCAAATCTGGGCTCCCAATTCCTAAATTGATGATAGGTTTTCCTTGGGATTTTAGTAAGTTCACTTCTCGCAATTTTTGGGAGAAGTAGTACTCTTCAACAGTGTTTAATCTATCTGCAACAGTGATCATTGTCGTGAATTTTTATATTCGCCCAGAACTTTAAATTCTTGAGCCATTATTTCCATTATTGATTTTGCCTTTTTATAGTCCTGATACTCTTCAAAAGTAATATCCACAAAGAAGGCGTACTTCCAAGGAGTCTCTATTTTTGGCAAGGATTGAATTTTAGTAAGATTCATTCTGCAGTCACTCATCACATTCAAAATAGACGCCAAACTGCCACGTTTATGATCCAATGTGAATTTTAGCGAAGCTTTATTGATATCTTTTTCATCCAAAACACCATTGCTTGTTTTTGCAATGACAAAACGGGTTTCGTTCTCTTTAATGGTTTGGATACTTTCTGAAATAATTTCCAATTCAAACAACTCTGAAGCCAATCGGCTTGCGATGGCACCGACGTTTTTCAATTGTTTTTGCTGGATACGTCGCGCTACCTCAGCCGTATCTTTATCTTCCACCAATTTAATGTGCGGGTATTTTTTAAAAAACTGCTTGCACTGCAACAAAGCCATCGGATGTGAATACACTTCCTGAATATCCTCAATGGACTGTCCTGACAATCCCATTAAATGATGCTGAATATCCAAATAATGCTCGCCAATAATATGCAATTGATTATCGTCAATTAATGCATAATTAGGAATGATTGATCCTGCAATGGAATTCTCAATTGCCATGATAACGGCATCCGTTTTACGCGTCATAACACTCTGTACAGCGCCATCAAACGTCATACATTCATCAATATCATCTAGCGAATCCTTAAAATACTCGAGGGCGACGATATGATGAAACGACCCCTTAACTCCTTGTATGGCAACTGATTTTATCATTTTTTTTGTTTCCGTTAACGGTTTATACCTTTTTTACAAACATTCAAAACCTATTTAAAACAAAAAAGTCCCGATTTTCATCGAGACCTTTATATTAAATTTATAGTGAATAAATTATACATACGAAGTCTCGTTCCCTTTGCTAAAAAAGAAATAAAACATGCTGTGATATGTAAAATTGATTGCTTTCATAATTTTGAATTCGCTAATGTAGATAATAAATTGGATAAACAAAATGTTTTTTTCATTCTTTTTTTATTACAACGATTTCGTTAATTCATGGCATGTCAAAAATGCTTACTTTTGAACAAATATTTTGAATTATGTCAATTGAAGTCAATCATCTTACCAAGCTTTACGGCGATCAGAAAGCACTGAACGCTATTTCTTTTAAGGTTAACAAAGGAGAAATTGTGGGTTTTTTAGGACCAAATGGCGCCGGAAAATCGACCATGATGAAAATTTTGACCACGTATATTGATGCGTCTGAAGGCGAAGCTAAGGTCAATGAATTTGATGTTCAGAAAAATGCTTTCGACGTTCAGAAACTGGTAGGATATTTACCAGAACACAATCCGTTGTATTTAGAGATGTACGTCAAGGAATATTTAGCGTTCAACGCCGATGTTTATAAAATTGGAAAAGCAAGGATTGATGAAGTGATTACACTTACCGGCCTAACGCCAGAAGCACATAAAAAAATTGGACAACTCTCCAAAGGCTATCGCCAACGGGTGGGATTGGCAACCGCATTGTTGCATGATCCCGAAGTGTTGATCTTAGATGAGCCAACCACGGGTTTGGATCCAAATCAATTGGTGGATATCCGACATTTGATAAAATCCTTGGGAAAAGAAAAAACGGTTTTTCTTTCTACGCATATTATGCAAGAAGTCGAAGCCATTTGTGACCGCGTTATCATTATCAATAAAGGCGAGATTGTTGCCGATAAAAAACTGTCAGAATTAAAAGCCGATCAGGAACAAATTATTGAAGTCGAATTCGATTATCGCGTGGAAGATGCTTTTTTGAATCGTTTAAAACATATCCAAACAGTAAAGAACACTCATAATTTCATTTATGACTTGACCTTTGCTACCAAAGAAGATATGCGCCCCGCCGTTTTTGATTTTGCACATGACAACGGTTTAAAAATTCTACAATTGAATCAAAAGAACAAAAATCTAGAAAGTTTATTTAGAGAGTTAACGGCAGATTAAGGATTACTCTACAATTAAACGTCCTGTATAATACGCCTGTACATCAACCACTGGCGGTTGATTTACCAAAATGACATGACCGGTACTTCTGATTTCCCCAACCAAGCTCAACTGCGGATTCAGGATCATATCATTACTACTCCTTTGAAATATTAAAATATTTTGAGCAATTAAATGCCGTCCTTCAAAGCGGGAATTTCCAGAGTAGAAACCCACGGTTAAATTCTCAACTGCTCCGCTCAAAAACATATGCGATAAGTTATTAGTGGTTACATTCAAATTCATACAATTGACTTCCAATCGGAAATCGCCAACCGTATGAAATAGTCCTTCTGCATCAAAATTTTCTGAAATTAAAGATAGATTAGGATAGTTTAAAACACCATCACTCAAAATTGGTAATCCAGTGCTCGATCGGATACTGTTAATATTGGGTGCACTGACATAAACTTTAGTAAGGCCATAATCTCTGGTAAGATTGCATCCATTTTCATCCTTTAAAAGGAGTATTCCGTTTTCTACCTCAACCACAATCTCATCCATTAAATACTCCCCCGTTTCGACCATAATCCTTTGCTCAGGCGCATCCTTGAGAATGAGCTGTACCCGTTCAAAAACAATAATTTCACTGAAGGCCGCCACCGTAAATTCCTTTTGAACAATAGCCCCGGCATTCTGAAAACAATCGGGCACATTCTTGCCATTGCAGGATAGCAATAATGTTGCGACAATGATGTATAAGAATTTTTTCATGTTTTATTTTTCCGAATTTTCAAACTTCATGCTTGCAACTTCAAGCTTCTTAAAGCCTCACTCCCACCCCGAACTCCACCGCTTCAGCTTTCGCACCGTGCGCCTTAAGCGTTAGTGCACCAAAAAAAGTATTTCCTAAATAGCGCTTCAAACCTATTCTTTCATATATTCTACCTTCAAAATCGTAAGGATAATAAGCATAATAACCCAATTGAGCTATAAAGGACATCTTATTAATAAACAATTCATGTCCAACAAAAACACCCACACGCTTATAATC
>JBARDR010000274.1:0-2058 GCA_049795335.1 Gelidibacter sp.
GCGTTGTTAGCAGTTCGGCATTTTATTATAATTCTTGAGTATATTCAGTAAATATTTCTTCCAACTCTTCAGTCGGATGAAAACCCGATTCTGCTCTTCCATGCACAAACAAACCATCTTCGTAAGTTACTTCCGCAAGTGAATGAGGTAAATCTTTATCAGAAATTTTTTCGGAAAGTTGTGCTAAGGGTACGGGTTGCCATTCTCCCTCTTTTAGTTCCCGATATACATAATCAGCCTTTGTCATTACAAATAGGGTTTGCATGTCTTTGGAAAGTCCACTTTTCACAACTACATATTCTCCATTATGGTTTCGGAAGAAAGTGGTGCCATTTGTCAAACGATCGTTATATGTCTTTAAAGGGTTGCACTCAAACTCTTGTGGAGTACTTGGATATTCGTTTGGTTTATCCTCAAAGTTGAAAACAATACGTTGTGCTGCATTAGGCGTTTTGGACATTATATAATTTGTTCGTGAAACTGATGGTTTTTCAACAATTTCTCGGCTAAAAATCCATTGTCCTAGCGAACCACCTTGCAATGGTTTATCACTTTTTGCCCAAGATTGCATTCTTTTTAAACTTACTTGTGCTTCTTCTACCGAGACAGCACACATCCATTCATAGTTTGGGTCTGGAAATTTGTCACGGAATTTTGAAGGTTCAGCAAGAAACGCTTCAACACTTCCGCAAATAAGTTCAATTCGTCTTGCTGTAATTGGGTTGAGTAAAATGTTTTCTAATCTTGTTACCCAACGAAGATTTTCAGGTCGATTATTTTGCTTGTTTGTATCAATATGGTCGACAACGTGTTCTTTTGTTGGTGGTTCGTTGTGAAATGCGGTTGCAACTATTCTGTGAATTCTAACCGAAGCAATTTCTAAATAGCCTGACTTTATGTTTAGTTTTCCAAAAGTCCAATTGTTATCAGTTGGTCTAGCTCTTTTTCCGTCTATAGGATAGCGTAACACTGCTCCGTTGTCACGAACTAAATAACGTTCATTTTTGTAAACGCATTCTTTTTCTCTTTTATAGTCTTTTAAATCAACCATATTCACTTATAAGATGGGTTTCTTTTTTGCAGGTTTTCCTATGCTGACCGCTAACGTTTTGGCGCTTGGCGAAGAAGCGGATTTCGAAGCACTAAACTGTCAGCCACTACTGAAGTTGATATGAAGCACAAAATTTCATTTAAGCACTTATCCCCCTTTTTTGCCGAACGCATGTTAGCGGCTGGCATTTCTATCGTTCCCATATTTTTCTAATTAGTTTCAGTAATGGAAATTCTTTCTTTTCAGTGGGTTTGTCCAATGGTATTTCGCTATTGTTAGTTGTGTTAATTTCAATTACGTTATTATCTTTTTCTTCGTCATATTCCAATTCAAAGCATTCATCTTCAGCGAGAGGTTGCACTAAGTCAGCACCGCCCTTGTGTGCTAATTGTAGATAGTCTTTTGGCGGCACTGGTAATTTGCTTTCACACTCTTTTGAACAGAGATTTGTCAAGAGTGGAAGAACGTCTGTTCCTACATTTACGGAAATCCATAGTTGATTTGTTTGCTCGTAAGTCAAATTCTTTCCACAGATACTGCAATTCACTGTGTCACCAGAATACCGAACAGGATTATGATTTAAAAGAGGAAATCCCATTCTGTTTTTCCAATTACCATACAAAGCTCTTGTGCTTACTCTGCTGTCTTTAAGATTTTTACACTTTGTAATTTCGTAAGGAAACCAATGTAAGTCGTATGAAGTGTAAGGATCAAAATATTCAAGTGCTTCCATCTCTCCAATTTCTGGCGGAATGAGTTTCAGTTTACTTCCATAAAACCAAACCTTCTTAACATTTTTCAGTTTTGAAATTGTCTCGGGCAAAGTATGTATTTGGGCAAACAACTCTTGTCCAAGTTCCTCTACAGGTGAAAATTCGTCACGGTTTTCGGTCGCCACCTTGTCAACATACTCACAGAGTTTTTTCCAAGCAACAGAATTTCTGTCTTGAACGTCATTCTCTATTTTAGATATTATTTTGTTCATTGCCGTTTTCTGATGGTGTGCT
>JBARDR010000275.1:0-1886 GCA_049795335.1 Gelidibacter sp.
TATTATTATCTGAAAGAGGTAAAAGAAGCTGAAAAGAAACAAAATCAACTGGAAGCACAATTGGTAAATACCAGAATTAAAATGCTGTCCTCACAAATGCAACCGCATTTTTTGTTTAACACTTTAAACTCCATCGCTGTCTTGACAGATATTGATCCCGGTAAAGCCAAAGATACGATTGCCGATTTGAGTGATTTTCTTAGAGAGATCCTTAAGGACAATGAAGGTCATACAATAATGCTTGAAAATGAACTTCGAATTCTGGAATATTATCTCAATATTTTAAATGTGAGGTTCTCAGATCATTTAGTTATAAAAAAAGATATTGATGAAGCATTGCTTCAAAGTAATGTGCCGGCACTATTACTTCAGCCAATTATAGAAAATTCAATTAAGCATGGTTATTCTTATGATCATACGGAGTTGGAGGTGCTCATTAAAATTTATGCTGAAAACAAGCAATTGGTCATTATAGTTGAAAATAATGGAGCGTTGTTAAAAGAAAGTCCAACTGCCTTATTGAAAAAGGGAATTGGTTTATCAAATATAAACGACAGGTTGCGGAATCTTTATGATGAGAATTATATCTATGAAATCAAAAATAAGGATGACCAATCTGGAGTGGAAACAATTGTTAAAATCCCTAGGAGTAGTTAGTGTTTATAAGTTATCAAAACTTATATAATGGGCTCGGTTTTTCTATGTTTTAGCGATGATGATAAGGTTCATTCCTTAAAATAGTAAAAGCACGATACAATTGTTCAATCATGAACAAACGGATCATTTGATGGGAAAATGTCATTTTAGATAAGGATATTTTCCCATTTGCTTTTTCATAAACTTCTGATGAAAATCCGTAAGGTCCGCCAATCACAAAAACCAACTGTTTAATCCCAGAATTCATGTGTTTTTGAAGCTGATCGGAAAAGGCGACCGAATCATATTGCTTTCCGTTTTCGTCCATTAAAATGAGAAAGTCTGTATGGCTGAGTTTGGCGAGAATCAGTTCGCCTTCTTTTTGTTTTTGTTGCTCTTCGCTTAAATTCTTTACTTTTTTTAAATCAGGAATGATTTCAAATTCAAACTTGATATAAAAACCCAAACGTTTTTGATATTCATCAATCAGCAGCTGTAATTGCTGATGGTCCGTTTTGCCAATGGCGAGAAGTTTTATTTGCATGGCATAAAATTACAAATTTGTCGGGATATTGAATTTGGAATTTGGGATTTGAATTTGAATTGTTTCATTTTCAATTAGTATTTTTACCTAAAATATCCCAAAAATGATTACACAAGAACAATTCAATAAAGAAATAGAGCTTATCATCGCCAATGCCGTTAGAGAAGATGTTGGAGATGGTGATCATAGTTCTTTAGCATGCATCCCGGTTTCGGCGCAAGGCAAAGCGAAATTGCTGGTCAAGGATAATGGTATTATTGCTGGCGTTGCATTTGCAAAACTTGTATTCCAGTATATCGATAAAAAATTGAAAGTAGAAACCTTGATAGCGGATGGCGCTGAAGTGAAATTTGGCGATGTTGTGTTTTATGTAGAAGGTTCATCACAATCCATTCTTAAAGCAGAACGTTTGGTTTTGAATGGTATGCAACGGATGAGTGCTATTGCGACAAAAACAAAAACTTTTGTGGATTTATTGGAAGGTACGGAAACCAAAATTTTGGACACCAGAAAAACAACTCCGGGAATTAGAGCTTTAGAAAAATGGGCCGTTAAAATTGGAGGTGGCGAAAATCACAGATTTGCTCTTTATGATATGGTCATGCTGAAGGATAATCACATTGATTTTGCGGGCGGTATTACCAAAGCCATCAAAAAAACCAAGGCTTATTTGAAAGAAAATAATCTGGATTTGAAAATTATAGTC
>JBARDR010000276.1:0-3657 GCA_049795335.1 Gelidibacter sp.
ATCTAGATGCTCTATTACCTCTTTGAATATTTGAAACAACACTTTGATTTTCCCGGATCTTCCCTATTCGGATTTATCTCTTTTAGGGCAGCCATGGCGATTATCACGTCTTTGCTTATTTCAACAATTTATGGTAAGCGCATTATTGGGTTTTTACAAAGGCAACAAGTGGGAGAATCCATTAGAGATTTGGGATTGGAGGGCCAGGTTGAAAAGGCAGGAACCCCAACTATGGGTGGGATTATCATCATCATTGCTACCTTGATTCCTGTGTTATTGTTTGCCAAAATTGATAATATCTATATCATCCTTTTGATTGTGACCACCATTTGGATGGGTGCTATCGGGTTTTTAGATGATTATATAAAAAAGTTTAAAAAAGACAAAGAAGGTTTAAAAGGACGGTTTAAAGTTTTAGGACAAGTTGGTTTGGGAATTATTGTGGGTACCACTTTGTATTTCAACCAAAATGTGACCATTAAGGAGAAATTGCCCATTGCCCAACAAAAGGAAATTCTGGCAGAAAATCCAAATGTGGAAGCCTCTAAGTTATTTATGGCGGAAGAAAAATCAACTAAAACGACCATTCCTTTTGTCAAGAAAAATGAATTTGATTACGCCCAACTGGTGACGTGGATCAGTCCAGGTCTTGAAAAGTATACCTGGGTTATTTTTATTTTAGTGACGATTTTCATTATTACAGCAGTGTCCAACGGTGCTAATTTAACAGATGGAATTGATGGATTGGCTGCAGGAACGTCCGCCATAATTGTGCTCACCTTGGGGATTTTTGCTTGGGTTTCAGGAAATATCATTTTCTCTGAATATCTCAACATTATGTACATCCCAAGGGTAGAGGAAATCACTATTTATATCGCCGCTTTTGTGGGGGCGCTTGTTGGATTTCTATGGTACAATAGTTATCCGGCATCTGTTTTTATGGGAGATACAGGAAGTTTAACTATCGGTGGAATCATTGCTGTCATTGCGATTGCCGTTCGAAAAGAATGGTTGATTCCCGTGCTATGTGGGATCTTTTTAGCCGAGAATTTATCGGTAGTCATGCAGGTAGGTTGGTTTAAGTATACCAAAAAGAAATATGGCGAAGGCCGGCGCATTTTTAAAATGTCACCCTTGCATCACCATTATCAAAAATCGGGATATCACGAAAGTAAAATTGTAACCCGTTTTTGGATTGTTGGAATTTTATTGGCCATTGTGTCGATAGTGACCTTGAAAATTAGATAATAGAGAATTACGATATACGATTTAAGAATTACGATATCAATGAAGGAAATAATTAAAAATAGGACTAAAAAATTTGCATCAGAAGCAAATGAGATATTATCAATAGTAGATGCATCTATCAAAATAATCCGAAACCGGAATCGTAACTCGTAAATCTAATATCGTAAATGAAGAGGCTAGTCATACTAGGAGGAGGAGAAAGCGGTGTAGGTACAGCGCTTTTGGCAAAGGCAAAAGGGTACGATGTGTTCCTTTCAGATAAAGGAAAAATTAAAGATAATTACAAAGAAGTTCTTATACATAATGAAATTGAATTTGAAGATGAGCGGCATACAGAATCAAAGATTCTAAATGCCGACATCGTGATGAAAAGCCCGGGAATCCCTGATACAGTAGCTTTGGTGAAGCAGATAAGAGAAAAGGGAATCCACGTGGTTTCTGAAATTGAGTTTGCATCAAAATTCACCACTGCAACGATTGTAGGAATTACTGGAACAAACGGCAAGACCACAACAGCAACCTTAATCCATCATATATTAAAACAAGAGTTGGAGGTTGGATTGTCTGGAAACATCGGAAAAAGCTTTGCGCAACAGATTTTGGAACATGATTATCCAAACTATGTGTTGGAAATTAGCAGCTTTCAGTTAGATGATATTGTAGATTTTAAACCACATATCGCCGTTTTGTTGAATGTCACACCAGATCATTTGGATCGCTATGAGTATAAGTTTGAAAACTATATCGATTCGAAATTCAGAATAGTTCTGAATCAAACCAAAGATGATTACCTGATTTATGATGCCGATGATGAAGTTATAGTGGAATGGCTCAAATCACATAAAATTCAATCCACATTATTGCCGTTTTCACTGACGAAAACCATCGAAAATGGCGCGTATTTAGACCAAGATGAAATAAAAATAACGATAGATAACAATCAAATTATTATGTCAACAACAAATTTAGCCTTAGAAGGCAAACACAATATTAAGAATCAAATGGCTGCTTCAACCGTAGCGCATTTATTAAAAATAAGAAAACAAACGATTCGCGAAAGCTTGGAGAATTTTCAAGGGGTTGAGCATCGTTTGGAAGAGGTTTTGAAAATCAATAAGGTCAGATATATCAATGATTCCAAGGCAACCAACGTTAATGCAACCTATTTTGCTTTAGAAAGTATGGATACGCCAACCATTTGGATTGTTGGAGGTGTTGATAAAGGGAATGATTATAAGGAGTTGTTTCCGTTTATCAATGAAAAGGTGAAAGCCATCATCTGTCTTGGCGTTGACAATGAAAAATTACTGAAAACTTTCGGAAAAATGGTGGATGTCATTGTTGAAACCGAATACATGACAGAAGCGGTAAAAATCGCATACAAATTAGCAGAGTCTGGGGATTCTGTATTGTTGTCGCCGGCGTGTGCAAGTTTTGATTTATTTGAAAGTTACGAGGACAGAGGGCGTCAATTTAAGAATGCTGTAAGAAGCTTATAAAAAGAAGAAAAAGTGCAAAGTGTTTTCAATAACATAAAGGGGGATCGTTTGATTTGGTCAATTGTCGCATTG
The DNA here is from genome assembly GCA_049795335.1 of Gelidibacter sp. Taxonomy (GTDB): domain Bacteria; phylum Bacteroidota; class Bacteroidia; order Flavobacteriales; family Flavobacteriaceae; genus Gelidibacter. Next base: position 2,820 of record JBARDR010000276.1, read on the forward strand.
CTGGCCATTTTCTCATTCCTTCCTGTGTACAGTTCTTCCAGTAACTTGGCATATACGGCGAGTTCTGGAAGTACGTTTTCGTTTTTTATAAAACACTTTATGCATCTGTTTTTGGGCTTCGCGATTATGTATGGCGTACACCGCATTCCTTATCGTTATTTTAGGGGTTTATCGCTCGTTCTGATGCCAATTGTGTTGATTTTATTGGTCATGACGATGTTTCAAGGCACTACGATTGATGGTGCTAATGCGAGCCGATGGATTCAAATTCCGATTATTGGGATGTCCTTTCAAACCTCGACCTTTGCTGCTGTGGTATTGATGGTATATGTGGCAAGATATTTGTCAAAAATACAGGATAGGGGTATTACATTTAAAGAAACAATTTTGCCGTTATGGCTTCCTGTTTTTTTGGTGTTGATATTGATTCTTCCTGCCAACTTTTCCACGGCAGCGATTATGTTTGTCATGGTCATGGTGTTGGCCTTTATTGGAGGGTACCCTATTCGTTATTTGGCTATAATTATTGGCGCTGGAGTGTTGTTTTTGGCATTGTTTGTTTTGACCGCAAAAGCATTTCCTGAGGCGATGCCGAACCGTGTGGACACCTGGATGAGTCGTGTAGAGAATTTTTCAAATGGAGAAGATACCGAAGCCGATTATCAAATTGAAAAAGCGAAAATAGCGATTGCAACTGGAAGTTATTTCGGATTAGGGCCAGGGGGAAGTGTTCAAAAGAACTTTTTGCCACAATCCTCATCAGATTTTATTTATGCGATCATCGTGGAAGAATATGGATTAGTTGGTGGTTTGGTTATTTTGGTGATGTATTGTTGGA
>JBARDR010000277.1:0-7070 GCA_049795335.1 Gelidibacter sp.
TTGATTGTTCTAATATCGGTGCCAACTCGGTAACCTTAACGGTGGTGGATGTCAATGGCAATAGCAGTTCAGCAACGGCAACGGTCACTGTAAATGATGTGACTGCGGCACAGGTCATTACTCAAAATATCAGTGTGGATCTCTATTCCAATGGCGACGCCAGTATCGTTCCTGCAGATGTGGACAACGGTTCCAACGATGCCTGCGGTATCGCAAGCATGACGGTGGTTCCAAACACCTTTGATTGTTCCAATATGGGTGCCAACACGGTTACTTTAACGGTGGTGGATGTCAATGGCAATATCAGTACAGCAACGGCAACGGTCACGGTAAATGATGTGACTGCGGCACAGGTCATTACTCAAAATATCAGTGTGGATCTCGATGCCAATGGCAGCGTCAGTATCGTTCCTGCAGATGTGGACAACGGTTCCAATGATGCCTGTGGTATTGGAAGCATGACGGTTGTTCCAAACACTTTTGATTGTTCTAATATTGGTGCCAACACAGTTACTTTAACTGTGGTTGACGTGAATGGCAATAGCAGTTCCGCAACGGCAGTGGTTTCCATTTCGGATAACACTGCACCATTCATTGCTTGTGTAGCAGATGCTACAAGAGATACAGATCCAAGCCAATGTACTTATACTATTCAAGGTGTTGAGTTTGATGCTGCATTTACAGATAATTGTAATTCGAGTGTTATGACCAACAGTATCAATGGGACAGCAAGCTTAGCGGGTGAAATCTTTATGCAAGGAGCCACTGAAGTCACATGGATGGTTGACGACGGCCATGGACAAACAGCATCCTGTACAACTACGATTACTGTTGAAGACAATGAAGCACCAATTGTGGACTGTATTAACATTCAAGTTTTATTGGATGCCTCAGGCAATGGAAGTATCACGGTAGCGGATATTAATAATAATTCTACCGACAATTGTGGTATTGCTAGTGTCACTATATCACAGAATAATTTTGATTGTTCTGATATTGGTGGGGACTTAGATGAACTGATCATTTCAGAATATATTGATGGTGTTGGAAATAATGATTGTATAGAGATTTATAATGGCACAGGCAATCCAATTAATCTTTTAGCTGAAGGCTATACGCTTAGGTTCTATTACAACGGCAGCACATCCTTTACTCAAGTACCATTATTAGGTACTGTTGCAGACAGAGGGGTTTATGTAATTTGTAATCCATTTGGACCAGGGGCCATGCAGGCCGATCAAACCGGTAATTTCGGAATTGATGGCAATGATGCGATAGCACTGTCCAAAGCAGGAAACGCTATTGATGTTATTGGTCAAATTGGTGTGAATCCGGGAACAGGATGGAGCGTTGGTTCTAATTCGACTGCAGGTACCACTTTGGTCAGAAATAAGAATGTGTTATATGGCAATATCAATGATATTTTAGGCATTGGTTCCGAATGGACTCAATATCTTCAAAATACAACTTCTTATTTAGGAGCTCATGAGATTGAAATAGCTGATTTAGCTAAGAATATCATCTTAACGGTAACCGATACCAGTGGCAACGTTTCCACATGTGAAGCTAATGTAACGGTAATTGATAATGTTGCGCCAGTAGCATTGTGCCAAAGTGTAACCATTCAGCTGGATGCCAATGGCATGGCAAGTGTCAGCGCTTCAGAAGTTGACAATGGTTCCCATGATGCCTGTGGTATTGCAAGTTTAGTACTGGATCAAACGGATTTCACTTGTGCAAATCTTGGCGATAACACCGTCACCTTGACGGTAACCGACAATAATGGTAACACATCAAGTTGTGAGGCTACCATAACCGTTGAAGACAACATTGATCCAACCGTCATGACTCAAGATCTGACCATTCAGTTAGATGTTAATGGCAGTGCAAGTATTATACCATCAGAAATAGACAATGGTTCTTTCGATAATTGTGGTATTGCAACACAAACCGTCACACCTAATACGTTTGATTGTTCCAATGTTGGGGTCAATACGGTAATATTAGCTGTAACGGATACCAGTGGTAATGTTTCTACTAAATCAGCCACAGTAACGGTTGAAGATAATGTAGCGCCAATAGCGATTTGTCAGAACATCACTGTGGAATTGGATATTAACGGCCAAGTTACCATCACCGGTGCTGATGTTGGTGGTGGTTTCAGCGATGCTTGTGGAATAGCATCATTAGAAGTTTCACCTTCCGTATTTGGATGTGCTGATATCGGTGATAATGAAGTTACTTTAACGGTAACTGATACCAATGGAAATGTTTCTACTTGTGAGGCAACGGTAACGGTAACAGGAATTATTCCAGTAGTCACAATTTCACAAGGACCTCTACCTGAATTTTGTCAAGGTGCCGTACTTGTGTTAACTGCAGAAAGCGATGAGGATTTTGGGTATTTATGGACTACGGGTGAAACTACCCCATCTATTGAAGTACCAGAAAATGGCACTTATGGTGTCACCGTAACCTCATTGACCAATTGTTCAACCCAAGCTGAAATCACCATAACAGGATTTAACGCGGGTGCCTTGGTGTCTTCATACACTATTCTAGCTTCTGAAAAAGTAGAGTTGAAGAACAACGTCATCGTGCAAACTGGTGGGGTTGGAGTAACGAATGCTCAAGGTGAAATCAAAATCGAAAAAGCAAGTCATATAGTTGGTTTGGGACAAGCCAAAAAGATTGAAACCAAACAGGGTTCTTCAGTAGGGACTTCAGTGTATCAACCTGCAATCCCAATCATTCCAGCGTTTGTTTACAATGGCTATTCCAACAGTAATAGCCTTGATGTTCGCGTTAACAAGAATCAAACAGTAACATTGTCAGGTGGCGTATATAATAATGTTGATTTGGAGGAAAGTGCCACGGTAATTTTTACTGCGCCAAATGTTTATATTAATGAATTGACAACCAAGAAAAGTGCAACTATAGAATTTGATGGTTGCACCAATGTATTCCTCAATAAAACATTTAAACTAGATGACAATGGGGTGTTTAATTCTAATGGATATATGGTTACTATGTATGTCAATGCTGACTTTGAAGTCAAGAAAGGTTCTGACTTCACAGGTCGCGTACATACTAATAAGCATGACATAGCGATTGAAGGCCATAACAGCAGTACCACTTATATGACTGGGTTGTTTATTGGTAAGACAGTTGAAGCTGATAAAAATGTAGTTTGGAATGCTGATCAATACTGTGAACCTTGCTCAATTGAAGCACCTGTCACTAATGGCGGATCAGAACCAAATACTAACTATACCATCATTGCTTTTGATGAAGTCCATTTGCATGGAGACAATATTGTACAAACTGGTGGGGTAGGTGTAATTAGAAATAAAAAGAAAATCAAACTACACAAGGACTCTCACATAACGGAATTTGCTAAAGCATCACAAATTGATGTAAATGGTGGAAGTTCTATTGGTACGCGAATTCATTCACCTGCCGATCCCATTATTCCATCATTCATTAAAAACGTTCATTCCAATAACAGCAGTCCAGATGCGACGATTAACAGCGGACAAACGGTGACCTTAACAGGTAATGTTTATGACCGAGTGGATGTAAAGGGAGGAGCCACGGTTATCTTTACCCAATCAAATGTGTATATCAACGAGTTGAAAACTAGCAAACACGCGACTATTAAATTCTCAGGATGTACCAACGTCATCATCAAAAAGGAGTTGAAGCTAGATGATCATGGTTTAGTTAACCCAGAAGGGCATAAAGTCATTTTCTATGTAGATAATGATGTGGACATTAACAAAGGCTCAATCATTATAGCTAGTATCTATGCTTACAATGATGAGATTAAGGTAGATGGTAATAGTTCCAATCCTGTAAGCATGAGAGGTTTGTTTATAGCCAAGAAAGTACATGCGCATGAAGACGTGCTATGGAACAAAGATTCCTCAGGTAGTCCTTGCCCTATTGTAGCACCAACTGTTCAAGCGTCCGTAACTCCTGAAATTGGAAATAAGAGCATCGAACTAATCTCTCTTCAGGCATGGCCAAATCCTTCAGATACCGTGTTCAATTTAAGATTGATAACTGAGAATCAATCGGATATCGTGTCTATTGCTGTATTTGATATGAACAACAAACTGGTGCATACCAATACATTCCAACCAGAAGCTGTCTATCAATTTGGTAACGAGCTCCAGAGTGGCGTTTACATCGTAAAAGTTACGCAAGCAGGTAGTAATGCCTATACAAGAGTAATCAAGTTCTAAAGCTTACAGAGTTCTTTAATAACAAGAAGCCGTCTCAATTCCTGAGACGGCTTTTTCCATTAAAGTTCTTGCTAAAACATTGATTATTTTGTGCTTTCAAATCAGATAATCAACGGGGGTGAGCACTAATTTCCAAGGTTGCAACCAGCAGCAAAATTGGCTTTTCCCTCCTTCCAACAGTAGCAGACATTTGACTATAACAGGCGGTATGCCAACAGCTCATGGTTCATTTTGAATATGATTTCGAACCGCAAATAAAAGTTGGACAAAGTTAAGCGTAAGCTAAAGGGCATTACCAAGAAAACCAAACCAATGTCGTTGTCAGAACGTCTGGAACGGCTCAATCAAGCCTGCGAAGGCTGGATGAACAATTACCGTTTAGCCAACATCAACGCAAAAGTCAAAAAGCTGGATGAGTGGCTAAGAACTCGGTTGGGATATTGTATTTGGCACCTCCGAGGCTTCGGGGGGAAGAAACTGGAACAGAAGCGTAAAAACCTAATTCGATTGGCAGTAGAAGCTGGACAGGCATACGCTTGGAGTAGGACTAGAATGGGAGGATCTTTGATAAAAAAAAACACCCATCGTGGCTTCTTTACATTTTCTTCGGTATTGACAATGCATTTTGAACACAATAAAAACATGCTCGTCTTGGTTGCTATTTTATACTTTGATCAAAATAAATAGCCGTTAGAAGCTTTTATGCTCCCAACGGCTACATGTCAAGGATTGAAACAATTGCTTAGCCATCTACAAATCTGACGTAATAGGAGCGTGGTCAGAAAACTGATCACCGCTCCAACTATGGCCAAAATGCAAGTGGTTAGCAATTCATGGCGGCCTATCTGCGGGAAGGTGCAGGCCACAATACCGCCTACTGTGCCCACTTTAGCCGGCAGTGTCCTCATCCTGTTCTGGGTTCTCTGCCCTTGCGCCCTCGCCGTCCTGCACAACGGCTTGGCTTACTGCGGTGGCTACGGTGCCCGCCACTACGAAGTAGGTAGCCACAGTCACAATCCACAATGGCATGGCAATTGGCGCAGCCAAAAGTGTGCCTCCTGCGGTAGCAAGACCCAGCCCGACGTTTCGCAGGATACGGAAAAATTTAGGTGTGGGTTTATTGTATCTGTTTAAGATATTCATAACGATTGGAATTAATGTTTAACAAAATTGGTTCTTTCCTGTCCCTCGCCTGATGGCATAGAGATAGTAATTTCTGTAAAGCGCCTTGGGACTGAACACCAGTTCCAATACCCGTCAGTTGCATAACTGGAGCAATACAACCCTGTAGCTCCTCTAAAGCTTCATTTGCGGCATGAATCAGGATCTGGCTCCGATTAAAAACATCCAATACCTGCAAGTGAGCCTTATGCTTATCGGAATATCGTGGTTGAAGTTCATAAGCACCCTCTGGGATGCACGAAATGTTTCTCGAGTTTTCTCTCCAGGGCAGTTCGATGGTGAAACAGACAAAATGCCCGTTTAAAGTGAGGGTCCCGTTCGTACCCCCACTTTTGTAAACTCTGGTAAGACTAAATTCCATCGCTTAGATACCATCCACGCCCACAATGGCTAACGCGTTGTTGGCGCCGTTTTTCAGCGGGTAATATTCGCCGTTGACCATCTGAAAGAACTCAATGCCCACAACGTGTACCACAGGTAATGTGGAAGCGGGGGTGAGCGTAACTGTCAAAGAGGAGGCAGGTACTTCCACAGGATTATAAGCTTGTATTCCTGAATCGCTTGTGGAGAAGCCAAATTGCATGTTCTGGAAATCCAATTCGGCAGCTCCCAAGGAAATGCGATAATGAGTGGTCCCTGAGGGAGCAGCAATTCGGACCATCGGACTGTAAGCCTCCAGGTTCATAGTGGCCTCACCCGTCACACGGTCAAATAACGCATCAAAAGCGGCATAAAGTGTGGTTCCCAAAGGAGCCACACCATTAAAATTGAAACCCAATAATAGGTCCATAGTGCCATTTTCAACGGTGCGCAGACCGCGCTCATTGATAGTGTCTGTCTTAATGATACTCAATAGTACTTTGGTCAGTCTCCCCACCACCAGCCGATCCTTGGCGTGTTGCATCATGCTTCGGAGGGCATTGCGAATAAGCTTGCCGCCCTTTCCTGCGGTTCCAAATTCTGATCCATTTTCCCTGGTCCTTTGAAAAGCAGGGTCGTTAAGGATCCTCTGGCGACTTATGCCACCTTTTGCCCTGGCCATATGGCCATCGGCAGTTCTGTAAAAGGAAATATCATCGATAGTTCCTTTCAATTTGATAATTCCAACTTGTTTTGCCATAATAAAAAGATTTAAAGTGAACGGCAAATATGGGACAGACAAAAAGCTTTTGTTCACAAGATGGGAACACCTTGGGGAAGATTTATGTATCTAAAAGTATGACATGGAAGGAATAGAGTACAGGGAAGTTGCTGGTTGGTAGTCTTACAACCTGCCGTCATTCGGGAATACCCGAAGTCCACCAAAAAAAAATGATAAAAAATAGGGTGAAGGTACTTGCCTTTTAATTTCATAAAGGGCTGTTCAGAACTGGATAAGGGTTTGTTTATGCAGTCCAGAATTAGCCAACTCCGAGATTATAAATGAATAAGCCCCTAAAAAGGGCTTAAATGAGTTCTGTTTTTACGGATTTAGGGGGATGCGTAACATTACCATAGGGGCAGCCGTTTTTTATTCTTCCAAATCAGGGCATTAAGATTATTAAGAAATGCCTAGTACGAAGAAGTACATAGGGTATGACTTACCGATCAAAGCTTTTCTATAGGAAAAATTACTTTTTTAGTGTATGGCCGGATGCGTCC